>JBEKKU010000001.1:0-57490 GCA_050010575.1 Thermacetogeniaceae bacterium
GGGCCATGGTCTCCTCAAAGGCAAGACCGCGGAAAAACACTGCCATCAGGAAGGAAGCCATCTGGTAATCCGGGATGGCGCCTCCGGTGTAGCCTGCCACCATAAAGTCGATCTCTTCCGGTGATAGGCGCTGTCCATCCCTTTTTTTGATGATCAGATCCAGAGCATGCATGGCGTTCATACCCTCTCGCCAAGCTGGGCGTCGAAAACTCCAGTGATCGGCGCTCCGTCGCCCGACCGCACTCCGAACAGACCAGCCAGGGTGGCGCCCAGGTCGGCCATGCTCTGGCGCGTGCCTACGGGCAGGGGATTGACCTGCGGCCCCGCCAACAGCAAGGGTACGTATTCCCGCGAGTGATCGGTGCTGGGCGTGGTCGGATCGCAGCCATGGTCGGCCGTGATCGCTAATAAATCGCCTGCTTGCAAGGATTTTAAAATCTCCGGCAGGAAGTCGTCGAACTCCTCGAGGGCCCGGGCGTACCCGGCGGAATCGTTGCGGTGGCCATAAAGGGTATCGAAGTCGACCAGGTTGGCAAAGACCAGTCCCCGGTCCAGGTCCTGAAAGGCGCCCAGGGCCTGCCTGGCGATCTCCGGGTTGCCGCTGGCGGCGATCTTCCTGGTGATGCCATGCCCGGCAAAGATGTCAAAGACCTTGCCCACGCCCGCCACCTGGTATCCCGCCTCGCTCAGGCGGTCGAGCAGGGTGGGCGCCGGCGGCGGCAGAGAGATGTCGTGACGGCGGGCAGTACGCTGGAAGTGCCCCGGCGTGCCGATAAACGGGCGAGCGATCACCCGGCCCACGGCGTACTCACCGGTGAGAATCTCCCGGGCGATCTCGCAGATGCGGTAGAGTTCCGGCACCGGGATGATCTCCTCGTGGGCCGCCACCTGAAATACGCTGTCCGCAGAAGTGTAAACGATGGGTGAGCCCGTTTCCAAATGTAGGACGCCCAGTTCCTCGATAATCTCCGTGCCCGAAGCCGCCTTGTTGCCGATCGCCTTCCTGCCGGTGCGCTCCTGGAAGGGCCCGATCACCTCCGGCGGAAAACCGTGCGGAAAAACCGGGAAGGGCCTGGCCAGGGTCACCCCCATCAGTTCCCAGTGTCCGCTGGTGGTGTCCTTGCCGGCAGAGCGCATCCGCAGCTTCCCATAGGCAGCCAGAGGCTGGACAGCGGGGGGCACACCCATGACGGGAATGATGTTGCCGAGACCCAACAAGCCCAGGTGGGGCAGGTCCAACCCCCCCACCGCCTCCGCCAGGTGCCCCAGGGTGCATGAACCCTCATCGCCGTAAGCCGCGGCGTCGGGGAGCGCTCCAACGCCCAGGCTGTCCAGGACTATCACCAGCACGCGCCGTAGACAGTGTCCACCTTCAGGCCCGGGGGTGTGCATGTTTATAGACCTCCCTCAACTTTCTCTGGCTGAGATGCGTATAGATCTGGGTCGTAGTCACATCTGCGTGGCCCAGCATCTCCTGGACTACCCGGAGATCGGCCCCGTTTTCCAGCAGGTGGGTGGCAAAGGAGTGGCGCAGCACATGGGGGGCGATCTCCTTCTGGATGCCGCCTTTCCTGGCATACTCCTTGAGAATCTTCCAAAATCCCTGGCGAGTCAGGCGCCTGCCGTGCATGTTCAGAAAAATGGCCTTCTCCCAGTTGTTTTTTCTTAGCTTGACCCAGCCCCTGGCGAGGTATTCCCGGTTGTACTGCACAGCGATCTCGCCGACTGGGATGATCCGCTCCTTGGAACCCTTGCCCAGGCAGCGGACAAAGCCGCGCTCCAGATTGAGGTGTTCGGTATTCAGACCGATCAGTTCGGAGACTCTCATGCCGGTGGCATAGATCAGCTCCAGCATGGCCCGGTCGCGCAATCCAGCTATGGTGCCGCATTTCGGCTGCGCCAGGAGGATATCCACCTCCTTGACACTGAGAATGCGCGGCAGGTGCTTTTCCAGCTTCGGGGATTCCAGGTTCTCAGTAGGATCCGCAGTGATGCGATGCTCCTGCAGCAGGTACCGGTAGAAGCAGCGGATTGCCGCCAGATAGCGGGACAACGTCCTGGCGGTACAGCCCCGCTCCCGCTGTAGTCTGAAATAATTGATGATGTCGGCCGGGGAGACGGTCTCCAAGGAGAGCTTTTCCGCAGCCAGGTGCTCGGCAAAATGCACCAGGTCGTACTGGTACGACTGTACCGTATTGCGGGCCATACCCCTGACCACCTGAAGATAATTTAAAAACTCCCTGAGCAACTCTTCTTTGACACGGGCCACTTTAGAACACCTGCCTGCCCCATTATTTTCCTCTTGACATAATTAGTTTCCACGTCGAAAAAAAAAGTCCTCTTTTCCTAACACACGGGGACGGTTCTCTTGTTTCGGTTTTCGTAACTTCCCATGCTTCGCCCGAACTGACTGGCCACGACTTTCAACCTAGTCAGAATCAGGCGGCGCCTGCTTGCCGTTGCCAAAATAATATTGCTGCAGTATTTTCAGAAACAGATCGCCCTGATTCTGACTAGACTGCTGCTGGGTCTCAGCCCCATGCTCGACCCTGAGCGCGGGAGGCTGACTCTCCCAGTGACGGCTCTTAAAGCTGGCAATGCTCCCGCAAACTAAGCTTAAAAACTGGGGGGTGATCAGTACAATCAACAGCAAAAACATCAGCAACCGGATAATTACGCTCACCTTATGCTTCCAGTTAGTGACTGTGATCAAAAACATAGGCTCCCCTCCAGATCAGGGTTTATTTGATAATATGCATCTCTCCTGGTATTTTAGAACATTATTCCCACATCTAAACATTAGCCAATCAGCATCGTCAGCCGGATGATGCCTGGCACAAGGTAAGCTTCAATCCAGCTTCCCAGCAGGATCAGGATCGCACACGCCACGAAGAGCAGGGTATAGGTCAGGATGCCGGTAAACACCGTGGTCTCACGGGATGGTCTAAAGAGGGACAGGGAAAAGTAAAGAGCCAGGGTTCCCGCCACCAATAGCCCTGGCACATAACACAAGTTCTGGGGCAGCACTGCCACTAGGGCCAGCATTAACCCCTGGCCAGCCTTTTCTTGAACCAGAAAGCCGATTGTAAAACCTAAAATAAATCCACGGGCGCCAGTTAGCAGGATGACCAACGGAGCGCCAACCACAGTGAGCCCCATGAGCCACATGATGACCAGCGCATACAGCTGCCCCCTGAGGCTGTCTCCCCAGGTCTTGATGACCGGAAACTGGCCATTCTGGGCCAGAGCACCCATGTTGCTCAAAATACTGTCCAGATACTGCCTCAGTTCAGCTAACTGAGACGGATTCAGAGTATGAAGGATCGAGGCCCCGCCGATCAGGCCCAGGATAAAAGCACCGGCCACGTAGGCGGCAGGGATGAGCAACTCCTTCTGTGGGCTCAACCGGAAGCGCGACTTGATAGCCTGCATCATATCTCTCACCTTTGAGGTATTAAACTGATTGCTGTTCAATAATATACCTCTTGAGAGATTTTATGCCAGCCTCAGGAAAGCAAGTACAAACTTGTATCCGCTTTGAGATCGCCAGATCAGCTATCAGATCGGCCTTCCCGCATACGGTTTACCGCCAGAATGCCGATAATCGTTTTGGCATCCCTGATCTCCCCCCGGTAGACCATGCGCAGCGCCTCGTCGACCGGAACAGTGACCACTTCGATAAACTCTTCCTCGTCGGTGTGAGCCTGTCCCTGCTTCAGGCCGGAGGCCTTGACGATATACAGCAGTTCGTCGCTGAAACCCGGAGTAGTATAGTAAGAAAAGAGGATCTCCCACTGCTCGGCGCGGTACCCCGTCTCCTCTTCCAACTCCCGGCGAGCGCAGACCAGCGGGCTCTCCCCCTGATCCCTCTTCCCGGCAGGAATCTCCAGTAATATCTCAGCTGTAGGATGACGGTACTGGCGCACCATGAGCAGATCGTCCCGGTCTGTCAGGGCAATCACCGCAACGGCTCCCGGGTGCTCGATCACCTCCCGGGTGGCTGTTTCTCCGTTGGGGAGGCAGACCGTGTCCACCCGCAGCCTGATCATCTTGCCCTCGAATATCCGCTCGGTGCTGATAGCCGTCTCCTCGAGGCTGGCGTCAGTTTTTGTGTACATCTCATTTCTCCTCTTCCTTAACAGATCTTCACCGCTTCCAGGTCGCCGCCGAAGGCGTGGCGCACGATGTGGCCGAGAGCCAGGGCAAGGCAGCGCCATCGCTCATCATGTAGGCAATTTTCCGGCTATTAAATTCCAGGCCAGGTCCGGAGCGCCCCCACCGGACGCTTCAAGCTTCTGCAAGTCCGGTTCGTCCTGGATCACGCGCCGCACCTTAGCCTTGCGCCAGGCGATCATCATTTTGCCTCATTTACGACAGGCCGGCGTTGAGCCTGACGATCTCCCAGAGCCAGCGGGCATCGGCCGCCAGGTCGCTCAGGAGGAGGAATTCCTCGGTGGTGTGCACCTGCTGCATGCCGATGCCCAGGTTGGCCGCTGTTATTCCCAATGCATTGATAATATTGGCGTCGCTGCCGCCGCCGCTGGTCTCGTAGCTTATTTTCAAACCGGCCTTACCCGCAGCCTTGGCAGCGATCTTGAAAGCCGGCAGCCCTTTATTCAGGCGAAACTCCGGATATTGGAAGGTAACCCGGACCTCGCTCCTGGCTCCTGCAGCCTCCGCTACCCTGGTAAACTCGGAGGTGATTTGGGTGGTCAGGCTGTCCATCTTCTTCCGGTTGAGGCTCCTCACCTCACCCTGAATAAAGCAGGAATCGGGAATGATATTGGTCGCCTTGCCGCCCTCGATAACGCCCATGTTGGCGGTGGTTTCGGCGTCAATCCGACCGAGGGTCAACTGTGCCAGAGCCTGGCCAGCTACCTGGATAGCGTTGATCCCCCGCTCCGGTTCGATGCCGGCATGGGCGGCACGGCCTCTGACAATGATATCCATCAGGTTCTGAGCGGGTGCAGCAACGATCATAGTACCCGGCTTGCCGCTGCTATCCAGCACGTACCCAAACTTCGACTGCAACCGATCGCAGTCGAAGTTTTTGCTGCCTAGCAATCCCCGCTCCTCTGCCACCGTCAGCAGTATCTCCAGGTCGCCGTGAGCCAATGGTTGCTGCCGCAGCATCTCCAGCATCTCGAGGATAGCGGCGATGCCGCCCTTGTCGTCTCCTCCCAGAATCGTGCTCCCCTCGCTGCGAAAAACACCGTCTTTGAACTCCACCTTGACCCCGTTCGCCGGGTTTACCGTATCCATGTGGGAACATAGGAAAAAGGCGGGCCTGTTCTTCTCTCCGGGCAATCGGGCATAGATGTTCCCGCAATCGCCGCCGATCTTATCTCCCGTATCGTCCTCCATCACTTCGATGCCGAGCTGGGCAAAGCGATACTTGACGTAATCGGCCAGTTCTCTTTCCCGGAAGGATGGCGAGTCGATCTCCGCCAGCCTGATAAACTCCCGGGTAATGCGCTCTTCGTTGACGCCCTCCGTATTTCTACTCAAAGTCGATCCTCTCCTCCACATTATTAGCCACCCGAGAGGCCGTGTCGTCCTCTGAACCGTCATCCACCACCGCCGCCTGACCAACTTCCGGCACCATCCAGATTGCGGCAACAGTGGCTGCGATTGATTCTCCCTCATTATAGGCGGGAATGATCACAGAAATCAAACAAAAGCGCCTCCGGCTACAGCAGCGGCGGAATAAAGGACTCGGCAGTCTGCTTGATCCCGTACCTGCCATCGCCCCCACCAGGACTACCTGCCCGTAGGCAGTATCGATGTCGTCGATGGTGGTGATGCCCGCCTGTTCGTAATACCCGTACATGCGAGACCGGCGCCATGCTGTCTTCGGTCCCGAAAACCCGTCCCGGTATATGGCCTCCCGGGTGATCAGGAGGTGTCTCCGTCACGGATCTCCTGCATCACGGAGGAGCCGGACGCCTCAATAAGAGGGACCCCTATCCCTGATCAGGGATAGGGGTCCAGGGTCAAATGAACTAGTTACGGAGCAGGGATATCTTTAGCCAACCTTTATCCCAACCCGCAGCCGGTCGGCTACCATGGCAATAAACTCCGAATTGGTCGGCTTGCCACGCTCAACATCGATGGTGTAGCCGAACACCTTGTTCATCAGTTCCACGTTCCCACGGTCCCAAGCCAACTCGATGGCGTGACGGATGGCTCGTTCCACCCTGCTGGGCGTGGTGTTGTACTTCTCGGCGATCATCGGATATAGCTCCTTGGTCACCGCTCCCAGCAGCGTCATCTCTTTGATCACAAAGATGATCGCATCGCGCAGGTACTGATACCCCCGTACGTGAGCGGGCACTCCCATCTGGTGGATCAGGTTGGTCACGTCCACGTCCAGGTTGCGCGTTCTCGGATGAAAGTTCAGGATCTGGGCGCCTGTTGTGCCGTTGGCCAGCTGCCGGACACGGTTGCCCAGCACCTCCAGATCAAAGGGTTTCAATATATAATAGTTGGCCCCGAGTTCCACCGCCCTCCTGGTTGTCTCCTCCTGCCCGAAGGCAGTCAGAATGATGATCTTTGGGCGCTCCTCGTATTCGGTGTTCAGCTGCTCCAGCACCCCGATCCCGTCAAGCTGGGGCATGATCAGATCAAGTATCATCACGTCAGGCATCTCCTGGTCCAGCATCTTCAGGGCTTCATGACCATTATGAGCGATGCCCGAAACGGTACAGTCCTCCTGCCCTTCAAAATAATCTTTTAATATTTCACAAAATTCCTTGTTATCATCCACCAGCATCACCTTTACTGAATTCTCCAACCCCCATCCCCCCTATAATAATTCCTGGTATTCCTAAATCGTGTAAATTATAGATTCGACACCCTCATATAAGTTCCTGCAAAGAATTATGACAGATGTTAGGTCTTCCTGACGCCAGAAGGGGATCGGCATCAGAATTATATGCCTAAATCTGCAGCGTTTATGCGCCAAAGGGGGAAGGCGGGAATAATTGTCGCCTTGCGGGTTGATAGCACGACTTTATAGTATTAGGCTAAGCTGCTTGATCCAGAATATCCTGATCAATCCAAGAGGTTTGGTTCTGGAGTTGTTTTCCCGGGAATAATCCGGCTTCATCCAGCATCAGTTCTGCGGCGATACCGTAGCCCAGAGTGGGATCATTGATAAAAACATGGGTAACCGCCCCGATCAGTTTGCCATTCTGGATGATCGGGCTGCCACTCATCCCCTGGATAATGCCCCCGGCACGGTTGAGGATCCGGGGATCGACCACCCTGACGATAAAGCTCTTGCCGTCCGGGCGGGGCTGGGGAAAGACGGTTTGAATTTCGACATTGAAGGCCTCGACATTCTCGCCGTTCAATACAGTTAGCATCTGTGCCGGGCCCTCTTTGATCTGGCCGCCGACAGCAACCGGTACCGGCTTCGGGTACAATTGGTTGATCAGATTGTTCTGCAGCACTCCATATATTCCGTAGGTCGTATTTTTATCGATGTTGCCGGAGGTTTTTTGATCATTTAGAAACAAACCGATCTTTTCCCCGATCTTTCCCCGCTGCCCCTTCTGGATTCCTTCAACGGCAGCGCCGACAATTTTTCCGTCTTTCAAGTCCAACAGTTCGCTAGTCTCGGAATTTGTGATCACATGTCCCAAGGCGCCATACTTTTTAGTCACCGGATCGAAAAATGTGAGTGTCCCTACGCCAGCAGCCCCATCTCTGACAAAAAGGCCGATCCGGTAGCGCTTGGTTTCACGGCAGAAGACTGGCTTGATCTGATAACCCTTGACCGTCTCCCGGTGTTTTACCTGAAGACTGATGGTGTCTTGGCGACGGGCAAACTGGTCTATGAGCAGGCTCACCTCGGCATCGCCCTGGATCTTGACACCCTGGATGCTGAGGATCACGTCTCCGGCCACGATCCCTGCCTGGCGAGCCGGGCAAGAGGTTTTCCCGTCAGTGGAGGTGATATCCGAAAACCCGGCCACGAACACTCCCTCTGTGTGCAGGAAGACGCCGATGGACTGCCCCCCCATCATTACCTGAACAGGCGGCACCACCTGCAGAGTGACACGTTTAAGGGGCAGAATGCCGAATAGGCGCAGGTCCAGATCGACGTTTCCGGGCCTGGCCGCAATCGGCGCCCGCCCCAGGAAGGGCAGAAACCCCTGCGCCACTGCCTGTCCCGCTTGCCAATTCAGCCTCTCCTTGCTTTCATTGGAAACGAAAGCAACAATCCGTTCGGCGAGCCGGGGAGGAAATATGTTTCCGAAAAAGACCTGATCCCCCACGTTAACCCGGTAGTGAGAGGGGATCAGGCTGAAGGACTGAAAGAAGATGGTATAAATGCAGGCCGCCAAAAAAAACGCCGAGAGAAGACTGTGAAGCCTTCGCTTGCTCAATCCAGATCATCCCTTAGTCCTCTCCTGGCCTTTCCCCCGTGATTTTAAGTTATCCCCTTCCCATTGCTTTTATTCACACTTTTCCTGCCAGATCCGCCTTGCCGGATCGCCAGCCGCGGTGAGTATACAGCAGCAACAGGGTCAGCCCAGCTTTAATATTTGTTCCGCATGGATGCGGGTGATCTCCTCATCTTCAGCGCCGCCGAGCATCCTGACCAGCTCCAACACCCTTGACTGGTAATCCAGCGGGCTGACCACCGTCCGGGTCAGCTCTCCGGTGATCACTTTTTCAATATAAAAATGCCTGTTGCCCCTACCGGCAATGTGCGGGGAATGGGTTACACACAAGACCTGTTTGAGTTTGGCCAGGGTGGCCAGGCGTTCGCCGACGATCTGAAGAGTCCTGCCGCCGATGCCGGTGTCGATCTCATCGAAGATCAGGGTGGGAATCTCATCGTTGGCTGCAAAGATCACCTTGAGAGCCAGCATTACCCGGGACATCTCCCCGCCGGAAGCGATCTTGGCCAGAGGCTTGAGTGGTTCGCCAGGATTGGCGCTGAACATAAATTCCAGCAGGTCGTAGCCCCAGGGCGCCGGTGACGTGGCGGCTTCCCATCTGATGTCAAAGCGGGCCTTCTCCATGCCCAGTCCCTGCAGTTCGCTGACTACGGCCGAGGTGAAGGCGGCTGCCTGCCGGTGCCGCAGTTCGGACAGCGTCCTGGCTGCAGCATCGTATGATTGTAGTGTCTGTTGATACTCGGCCTCCAACTCCCGGGAGCGGGACTGGCGCTGCTCCAGGGATTTCAGCTCAGCATCGGCGCCATCCCTGAAGGCGATCACGTCTTCTAGAGAGGGCCCATATTTGCGGGCCAGATTACGCAAGGCGTGCAGCCGTTCTTCCGCTTCCTGGGCCCGGACCGGATCAAACTCCAGTAGTTCCCGGTAACGGCGCAGTCCATCGATCAGGTCCTCCAGCCGATACCTCATGTCTGCCATCAGGGAGGAGATCTCTTGTACCGAGGTATCGTACCGGGACATCTCCAGCAGGTTGGACTCGGCCTGGCTTAAAAGGTCATAGGCTGCCAGTTGGCGGCCTTCCCCCTCGCATATCGCTACCGCCGCATTCTTGGCCAACTCGGTTAGCCGGGCGGCGTGGCGCAAGCGCTCGGTTTCCTGATGCAGCGCCTCTTCCTCACCCGGGATCGGCTTCAGCCGCCCGATCTCCTCTACCGACCGGGCCAGATAGTCGATCCGTTCCGCCACACTCTTCTCCCTGGCACTGCCCGCAGAGCGCTCCTCTGCCAGATCGCCGAGGCGGTTATAAAGCGCTGCCACCAACAACCGCTGACGCTCAATCTCATTACCCCCGAAGCGGTCAAAAAGCTCCCGGTGTTTGTCCACTTTCAGCAAGGACTGGTGTTCATGCTGGCCGTGCAAGTCTACCAGCATCTCGCCCAGCGTGCGGTACATGCCTAGTGGCACCACTCTCCCATTAACCCGGCAGGCGCTCCGGCCGCCGGCCATGATCTCCCTGGATAACAGCAGTGAACAGTCCTCGCTAACGGGAAGGCCAAATTCGGCCATTTTTTCCGCTACCGGCGGCAGTTCGCTGCAATCGAACAGCCCCTCGACAACCGCCCTCCCGGCCGCAGTCCGCACCAGGTCGCTGGAGGCCCGCCCGCCGATCAGGATATCCATGGCATCAACCAGGATCGACTTGCCGGCCCCGGTCTCACCGGTCAGGATATTCAATCCGGTGCCCAGGTCCAGGCTGACCTGCTCGATTAACGCCAAATTCTCGATTGTTAGCTGAATCAGCATTGGCTCTGCCTCACTTCAGGAGGGACTCAAACCGTTGTATGAGCTCCTGTACGGCCTCTCTAGGCTTGACCACCACCAGGATGGCATCATCTCCGGCCACGGTTCCGATGATCTCGCGCCAACCGCTCTGGTCCAGGGCTGAAGCCACGCCCTGGGCGGCGCCCGGCAGCGTATGGATGACGATCAGGTTGTCACTCGCATCGTACTTGACTACGGCCTCCTGAAACAGGCGGCGCAGGCGCTCGTAGAGCCTTGACAGGTCAGGTTGTCCGCCCTGTGGCTTGGTGTAGCGGTAAGCATCACCGCCTACCGGCGTCTTGACCAGTTGCAGTTCCTTGATGTCGCGTGAGATGGTGGCCTGGGTGGTGCGTATCCCTTTCGCCCTCAAGGCAGTGGCCAGATCCCCCTGGGTCATGATCGGCTGGTCGTTGATAATCTCCAATATCAGTTGTTGGCGGCGCAATTTCAACCGGTTCACCTCCTGCTATCCGGTTCTACACACCCATCTTACCTGAGGGTCTCTGAATCTCCCTCCCGAAGCTTCAAGCGCACGATCTCAAAGAACGGCCTGCCGCGCAGTCGTACCAGATTAGCTGCAGCAGCAGCTTTGCCGACCAGGACCTGATCATCTTTACACAGCGAAAAACCGGTCTGCCCGTCGATGGTCAGCATGACATCCTGGGGATCAGATTTCAACACAATTCTGATAGTGTGACGGTCTGCGGTGATGAATGGCCGGGCATAGAGGGTATGCGGGCAGATCGGCGTCACGATCATGAGATCGAGTTCCGGGCTGACAATAGGCCCCCCGGCGGACAGGGAATAGGCGGTGGACCCCGTTGCAGTGGAGATGATAATACCGTCCGCCCGGTAGGCGGCCAGGTACTCGCCGCCGACATAGGCCTCCAGAGTGATCATCCGGGAGAGGGGACCCTTGGTGACGACCGCATCGTTGAGAGCTAAGAATCTGGCCACAGACCGGCCATCACGCCTCACCTCGGCATCCAGCATCATGCGCGGTTCCACCAGATAATCTCCTCTGACCAGCTGATCCAGGCTTGGAAATAGATCCTGCATCTCCATGTCGGTGATGAAGCCCAGGTGGCCCATGTTTACCCCCAGGATCGGTATTCCCAGGCCGGCGGTGCGGCGGGCGGTGCTGAGCAGTGTCCCGTCACCGCCGAGCACGATGATCAGATCGACAGTGCCGATAGTGTCTGGAAATCTGCACTGATCTCCCTCGGTGGCACAGTGATAGAGCGTTACCTGAATTTTCTTGCCGGCGAACCAGGCTGCCAGGTCGTCAAGGTATTGCTGATCCCGGACCTTGGCAGAGTGCACCACCAGACCGACGTGTTTCATGGTGACCTCCGGAAGTTGAACTCTGGCTATTGTTTAGTATTCAGTTGGGCATGGGCTGCTTGCACGATCTGCTCTATCTGAACTGCAGAAAGAGGCGTGCAATCAGCCTCTGGATCACTGCCTAGCCAGATAAAATATTCTATGTTGCCGTCAGCGCCCGGGATGGCGGAATACGTAGCCCCCCTGGCTTGAAACCCCAGTTGGCAGGCACCGGCGGCAACCTGCTCCAGGACTGACCGCTGCACTGCCGGGTCCTTGATGATGCCCCCCTTGCCCACGTGTTCCCGGCCTGCCTCAAACTGGGGCTTGACCAGGGCGAGCACCTCGCCGCCAGATCTCAGCAACGCCTTGACCGCAGGCAGCACCTTGAGCAGGGAGATGAAAGACAGGTCCAGGGTGGCCAGATCCACCTGCGCCCCCAGCACCTCGGAGGTCAGGTAGCGCAGGTTGGTTCGCTCCAACACCGTCACCCGCTCATCCTGGCGTAGGTTCCAGGCCAGTTGTCCATAACCGACATCGACCGCATAAATTTGGCTGGCCCCGTGCTGTAGCAGGCACTGGGTAAAACCGCCGGTGGAAGCACCGGCATCCAGGGCCACCTTGCCAGCCACCTCAATGCCAAACTCCTGCAAGGCGGATTCCAGTTTCAGACCACCACGGCTCACAAAGGGGCAGGGGTCTCCCTTGACCTGGATCTCCCCATCCGGCAGCACTGCGGTGCCGGCCTTGTCGATCAGGCTGCCATTGTAATAGACGTGTCCGGCCATCACTGCCCGTTGCGCCTGCTCCCGGCTGGGGAAGAACCCCTGGTCCACCAGCAGCAGATCGATCCGCATTTTACTGCCCCTGCCTGATATGGACATCCACTACCAGCCCTTCGACTGAATAAAATCGCAGATACCGCTGGCATCGAGGCCGTATGCGCGGCACAACAACTCCCTCTTGCCATGCGGGACGAAACAATCGGAGATCCCCAGGCAGCAACACTCGCCACGCCAGCCACGCTGGGACAACAGTTCTAGAATGTTGCTGCCAAAGCCCCCGGTAAGTAGATTATCCTCGATGGTCAACAGGCGCCCGGTCTGCTCGGCACAGGCCATGATCAGCGGTTCGTCAAGGGGCTTGACGAACCGGCAGTTGACTACCGCCGCCTGTTTCCCCCGTTTCGCCAGCATTTCTGCCGCTTCCAGGGCCGAGTATACGGTCGGGCCAATAGCCAGGATCGTCAGGTCTTCACCCTGGCGCAACAATTCACCCCGGCCCAGCTCCAGTTGGGGCTGACTGTCTTCAATAACCGACGCCATCCCTGGCCCTCGGGGGTAACGAATGGCTGTAGGCCGGCCATAGTCAATGGCGCTCCTGAGCATGGCCGCCAGCTCATTCTGATCTTTGGGGGCCATCAGGATCATCCCTGGTATTTGGCTCAGGTATGAGAGATCGAAGATGCCCTGATGCGTTTCGCCGTCCTCCCCCACGATGCCCGCCCGGTCAACCGCAAAGATCACCGGCAATTTCTGCAGGGCTACGTCGTGGATAATCTGGTCGTAGGCACGCTGCAGGAAGGTGGAGTAAATGGCGACCACGGGAAGGTATCCGGATCTCGCCAGGCCTGCAGCCATGGTGACGGCATGCTGCTCGGCAATCCCCACATCGAAGAAGCGGTCGGGAAATCTTTTGGCAAAACACTTGAGTCCGGTCCCGTCGGACATCGCCGCCGAAATGGCCACCAGTTTGGGGTGTTCCTCACCGAGCCTGACCATGCAGTCTCCGAACACCCTAGTGAAGGTAGGGTTAGCCTCTTTTTTTGTGGGCTCGCCTGTTATGACGTCAAACTGTCCAATACCGTGAAAGGTGTCCGGGTTCTTCTCCGCTGGCGGATAACCCTTTCCCTTCTGCGTATATACATGAACCAGAACCGGCCCCTTGACTCGCCGGGCACGCTCTAACACCTGCTTGAGCGCCTGCAGGTTATGCCCGTCAACCGGCCCTAAATAGGTAAATCCCAACTCTTCAAAGAAGATGCCGGACATCAATAAATATTTCAGGCTATCCTTAAAACGCTCTACCGTCCTGACCATCTTGGGGCCCAGGTTGGGGATGCGGCGCAGAAACTCTTCGATCTCACCCTTGCTCTTGTAGTAGAGTGGCTCGGTGCGCAGCCTGCTCAGGTAGCCAGACAGGGCTCCCACATTGGAGTCGATGGACATTTCGTTGTCGTTCAGAACGACGATCAGGCGGGTTCCCACATGTCCCGCATGGTTCATGGCCTCGAAGGACATACCCCCGGTCAGGGCGCCGTCTCCGATCACCGCCACCACCGCATGTTTTTCCTTACTCAGGTCCCTGGCCAGCGCCAGCCCAAGAGCGGCGGAGATCGACGTGCTGCTGTGGCCTGTTTCGAAGCAGTCGTGTACGCTCTCCCTGGTCTTGGGAAAACCACTTAAGCCACCGTATTGCCTGATGGTGGCAAATTGCTCCCGGCGGCCGGTAAGGATCTTGTGGACGTAGCTCTGGTGGCCAACGTCCCAGACGATCTTGTCTTCAGGGGTATGAAAGACTAGGTGCAGGGCGATGGTCAACTCTACCACGCCCAGATTCGGGGCCAGGTGCCCACCGGTATGCGATACGGTCTCTACCAGCATCTCCCTGATCTCCCGGGCCAGGGTCTCCAGCTCGACAGGGGAAAGTCCACGCAGATCCGCTGGCTGCTCGATTTTATCGATGATCCTTGTACTCACCTTTTCGACCTTCTCGAGCTTGCCGGAGCAAACAATTCGTAACCGGTCACACGCTCCACCCAAGCCACTACTTGTCCCAACCGGAACATAATCTCATCAGCCTCCTGCATGGCGATCCCTTTTCCAAGCGCCTTGCCGCCCACAGTTACAGCTGCCACCAGGGCGGTCATCACAATCGTATACCAATTGGAGACCAGTTGGTGTTGTGTGATCAGCCGGAAAACAATTATGGCGCCCATGGCCCCGGCTAGAGTGCTGGAGATATCCCCCATCACGTCGCTGCAGAAAACGGCCACCTGGTCGGCATTCTTGACCAGTCTGACCGCCTGGCGTGCCCCTAAAACTCTATTCGCGGCCTTTGCATTCAACGGAGTGGCATCCGCCGCAGCAGCCGCGAAACCGATCATATCGGCGATTACCCCCAGCAGGATGACGACCAGCAACATTACGAACATGAATAAAACCACGAGTACCTGCCGCAGGAAAACATCGGCCATATAAGTCAAAAGTAAGCTGAGAAAAAAGGTAAGTAGGGCGTTGCCCAATCCTCTGCGCAGCCACTTGTTTCGCTCTGGCATAATTACGAGTCACCCATAGCGGTTCTCATCTATCCAAATTTGTAATCATTATTAGAGTGGAAGCGGGTGGGCACCTGACAGGTAAATATTGTGGCTTAGGTCTAGCAGGTTTTCCCAACAGAGCGCCCAAAACGTCGCCGTTTTGGTGGTTCCCCATTAAGCGCTGTTCTGCTCTCGTCACCGAAAGCAGGGCCAGATTACCACTTAGTCCACACTTTAATCCCGGTCAGGTTCTGGGTCAGCAGGCAGTCTAGGAGTTTTCCTCGGCGTTATAACCGATTTCTAGCCTCTTTTGCAGAGCAGGTTTCGGAGGTCCGCTGCCAGCCTTTGCAAGCCAGCAGTTTTTTGACCGCCATCCACCAACCCCACTCAAGGCAGGCTACACTGCACACAGCACTAACTGGTACCGCATGCAGGTCAAACCCTAGCCGTAGTCTCTCCCACGTACTAGGACCTCCGCGAAGGAAGGGTCAACGCCCACATGCCATTGTAGATCGCCCTTCCTCCTTAACTCCCAGCACAAGCCCCCGACTGGGCGTCGAAAGCCAGCACCAGGAACTTCATCGATGTGCCGGCGACGGATTTTTAGGCCCGCCTTTGAAACCAGCTACCCCGACTAGAATACTGCGCCACCCGTTCCCCTCCAACTTTTTGCCGGACGAAACCGGCTTTATTACTGTTTCATTATAACATAATGGCCAAATACAAACAAATATGCGTTTTTATCAGGATTGACGGTTTAACAGGTGCTGGGTGGCACCAATCATAAAGGCGGCTCCGGCTCCTAGCCGGTCAATGCTTTGCAGGGCCATGTTCATCTGTACAGCAGCCAGCCGGCGCGCCTGTTCCAGTCCGTAAAGGGCGGGGTAGGTCGCTTTCTGGTTGACTAGGTCACTGTTGAGGGGTTTGCCGAGCAAGGCCTCGTCTCCCGTTAGATCCAGGATATCGTCGGTGATCTGGAACGCCAGGCCGAAACTCAGGCCGAACTCCGTCAGGGCCTGCAGGTCTTGTTGCTCAGCCCCTGCCAGGATGGCGCCAGTCCTGAGGGCAGCGGCAAACAGGGCAGCGGTTTTGTGGAGGTGGATGTATTCTAACTGCTGGCGATCGATCGCCCGGCCCTCGGATTCCAGGTCGACCACCTGTCCTCCGATCAGTCCGTCGGTGCCTGCTGCACTTGCCACTTCGCCGATCACCTTGGCGACCGCTCCGGCATCAAAACCAGCCAGCTGCAGACTGCATAGGGTGGCAAAAGCCAGGGTCAGCAGGGCATCACCCGCCAGGATAGCCATCGCCTCGCCATACACCCGGTGGCAGGTCGGCTTGCCCCGGCGCAGGTCGTCGTTGTCCATGGCCGGCAGGTCATCGTGGACCAGGGAATAGGTATGGATCATCTCCAGAGCCGCCGCGGCAGGCAACAGCGGCGGCTGGGGCCGCCCCAGGGCTTCGGCGGCAGCCAGCACGAGAGCCCCGCGTAGCCGCTTGCCACCGGCGAAGATACTGTAGCGCATGGCCTGATGGATGGAGGCTGGATAGCTCTCAGCGTCGGGCAGGCAACGATCCAGGGCCTCGTTGATCATGGCAGCCTTGGCGCTTAGCTCTTGCTCCCAGCTCATTTCGTCCGGCCACCTGGCTCGGGGCCTCCCAGCCAAGCGGGAGCCGAAGCGTAGTATTCTGACAGCAGCACCTCTATCTGTTCCTCAAAAACATTCAGGTCTTGGACACAGATGCTCAGGTTGCTGATGCCGTCCTTGAATGCCTCCAGGGCTGCCGCCAGGGTCAGGTCTCCCTTTTCCAGTTCGGCAACCACCGCCTCTAGGCGGGCGAGGGCCTCCTCAAAGGTTATGGTCGGTGGCTGGGGCTGTTCGCTTGCTTGATCCATAACGTTTCCTCCTAAACCAGTGAGCATGGGGACGGTTCTCGCGCTCACGAGTGAGCGCGAGAACCGTCCCCATGCTCAGTTGATTGAACCTGGCAGCGCAAGCTTCCCTCACCGAGGATCACTTCCAGGGGATCCCCCTTCTTGACGAGGCGGCTACTGTGGATCAACCTGCCACTGACCGGGTCTCGGCAGATGCTGTAGCCGCGCCTCAATATCGCCAGGGGGCTCAGGCTATCCAGCTTCTCTGCCAGCACCTGCTTCCGGTGGACAGCCTGATCGTGCAGCATCTGCATTTTATTAGTCATTTTCAGGTGCAATAGCCTTAACTCCTGCTTATGCTGGGACAGCAACTGCTTAGGGAAACGCCCCAGGTCGTGCTCAACAATCTCCAGCAACTGCCGCTGTTTTTGTCTTAATATCCCCTGAACTGCCGATAGGAACAGGCGGTCCTGCAACTGCCGCAGCCTGTGCTCGAGTTCCAGGTGCGAGGGCGCCACCAATTCAGCGGCTGCAGAAGGAGTGGCAGCCCTGATGTCGGCGACCAGATCGGCAATGGAATAGTCGGTCTCGTGGCCAACGGCGCTCACCACCGGATGATGTAATTGGAAAATCGCCCGGGCCACCTCCACCGTGTTGAATGCCCACAACTCCTCCAGGGAGCCCCCGCCCCGGCCGACGATGATCACGTCGATGTCGGGCCGCTGATCCAGGGCGCCGAGGGCAGCGCAGATCTCCCGCGGGGCCTGTTCGCCCTGTACTGCGGCGGGGGCCAACACGATGGCCATACCAGGAAAGCGGCGGCGCATGACGGTTACCAGGTCATGCCACGCCGCTCCGTTCTGTGAAGTGACCACGCCAACTTTACGCGGGTAACGGGGGAGCGGTTTCTTATGCTCCTGCTCAAACAGGCCCTCGGCCTGCAACTGCTCCTTGAGCCGGCAATAAGCCACGTAGAGGGCTCCCATGCCGTCTGGAGCCAGTTCTTCAGCGTACAACTGGTACTGCCCATCCCGCTCGTAGATGCCGATATGGCCCCGCACGATCACGCCCATACCATTGGACGGCAGAAAATTCAACTGGCTGCAGCGGGAGCGGAACATGATGCAGCGCATACTGCTGGCAGCATCTTTCAAGGTGAAGTAGAGGTGGCCGGAGGTATGATGCTTGCAGTTGGAGATCTCGCCGCGGATCCAGATGTTGTTCAACAGCGCATCCGCCTCCAGCAGATCCCGCAGGTAACCGGTCGCCTCCCCCACGCTGTAAATCCGACGAATCACCACCGCTACGCCTCAGCTTTATCCTTGGCGGCAATAAGCAAATTGTAGATGAGCATGATGATCCGGACCGGGCCCAATCCACCCGGTACTGGGGTGATCGCTCCGGCTACCTCCACGGCGCTATCGTAGTCCACATCTCCGACCGACTTGCCGTCCACCCAGTTGGAACCAGTATCGATGACGATAGCTCCTGGCTTCAGCATGTCGCCGGTGATCGCCCGCGGCCTGGCGACCTCGGTGACCACGATGTCGGCCTGCCTGGTGTAGGGGGCAAAATCTTCAGCAGGGTTGACCAGGGTCACGATGGCGCCCTTCTCGAAGAGCATCAAGGTAATCGGCTTGCCGACCTCGATGCCGAAGCCGACGACCACCGCGTGCTTGCCCTTGAAATCGATCCCCTGCTTTTCCAGGATCTTGATGCAGGCATTGGCGGTAACTCCCCAGTAGCACTTGTTGCCGATCAGCAGATTGCCGAGATTGACCGGGTGCAGGGCATCGATATCCTTCACCGGCAGGATGGCGTCCAGGACCTGGTTCTCATACTGGTGCAGGTGGTGTGGCAGGGGAAGCTGCACCAGGATCCCGTGCACGCTGTCGTCCCGGTTCAGCTTATCGATCAGGGCCAGCAACTGCTCGATGGCGGTATCCTCGGGAAGGTGGTGGGTCTCCGCAAAAGCGCCCACGCTCTCACAGGCCTTGGCCTTGGTGCGGACATACAGGGCGGAGTCCTGGGCGTCTCCGACCAGGATCAGGGACATGCTGGGGGTGATCCCCTTCTGCTTGAGATCCGCGGTCTCCTGGGTCAACTGCTGCCTGATCTCCTCGGCGATCTCTTTTCCCACAATACGTACTGCTGCCACTCGGATAACCCTCCTCATATTTTTGCTTGATAAGGAAAGGAGAACTGGAGCCCATGCAGCATCCAGTTCTCCGATGTAGACGACTACCGATCTATTCCTTTTTCTCGAGCTGCCACTTAGCTGCTTCCACCGTGTTCTTCATCAGAATAGCGGTGGTGGCAGTGCCGGCGCCGCCCGGTACCGGGGTGATCCAGGCTGCCTTCTCAGCAGCGATCTCGGTCTCCACATCACCGACGATCTTCCCGTCCTTGGTAGCGTTGATGCCGACATCGACGACGATGGCGCCTTCTTTGATCCAATCACCCTTGATCAGGTGAGGCACGCCCACGGCCACAACCAGGATCTCCGCCCTTCTGACGTGAGACTCGGACAGGCCGCGCTGGCCGGTGGCGATATGACTGATGGTAACCGTGCCGAAGGCATTCAGGAACAGCAGCCCTGCCGGCTTGCCCACGATGTCGCTGTGGCCGACAATCACTACCTCCTTGCCGTAGATGTCCACTCCGGTGGATTTTACCAGCTCGAAGGCGCCCAGGGCGGTGCAGGGAACCAGGCGGGGCTTGCCGAAGGTGACCAGGCCCATGTTGGTCGGGGTCATGCCCTCGACGTCTTTCTCGTAGGCGATGCTCCACTGGCAGACCTTGGCGTCGATCTGAGCCGGCAGCGGCGTCTGCAGAATGATGCCGGTGACGTTCGGGTCGGCGTTAAGGCCAGCTAGGTGTTTCAGCAGCTGATCCTGGGTCAGGTCCGCAGGCAGTTCCTGAAGTTCATACTTGATGCCGACGGCATCAGCAACCTTGCGCTGGGCGTTGGTGTATACACGCGAGGCATCGTTCTGCCCCACTTGAACGGCGACCAGGCTCGGTGAGACTCCTTTAGCCTTTAAGGCTTCAACTTCAGCAGATACTTCAGCCTTAATTTTTTCCGCCAGCGGTTTTCCTAACAATAATTGTGCAGCCATTGCTTTTCCTCCCTAGATATATTTTCTTTAAGCTCAGTAAACACAAAAAGACCTGCCCACACCTCCTCCATCAGCACGAACTTCCCCATTCACCTTAGAAGCTCCGGAAATCATCATCCAAACAAAGCCGGCAGCTTCATGAAAAGACCGACTGTTATTAGAATAACCTGAAAGTATATCAGCTATTGACATGATCTATTCGTAAATAGAGCTCAAATTCCTGCCTGAACGCCAAAAACTTTCGTATTTTCATAAAACACCATCGGCAATAATTTGTGCAGTCAAAGAAGACAAAAAAACTGGCTGTGATCAGCCAGATTCTACAGTGACTTCCTTAGCAATGCGGCCAAGAATTCCGTTGATGAAACGTGGGGCATCTTGGTGACTGAAAGTTTTAGCCAGTTCGAGGGCCTCGTCGATGGCCACGTTGACCGGTGTGGCGGGGTAATACAGCATCTCAAACAGGCTCATCCTCAAGATGTTGCGATCCACGTTGGCCATTCTGGGCAGATCCCAGTCGGTGGCGTAGTGGATCAGGTAATCGTCGATCTGCTGTTGGTGCTTCAGGGTTCCCTCTACCAGGGTACGGGAATAATCTGCCGTTTCACCGGTGACCTGGCGCTCTTTCAGCATATAGGCCAGGGCTCCTTCCGGCTGGGCCTTGCCCACATCGATCTGGAACAGAACCTGCAAAGCTAACTCACGGGCCCGCCGCCTACCCAAAAATAACCCTCCCTGGTCCCACTGCTTCAGGTCTCAGCGTTCCCCAAACAGACGCCTCCATAAAGCGTCCAGGCCGCTCCCGTCATCAAAACCCTTGCCGACAAAATAACCGATCAGGATGCAGATAATGATAAAGACCGTCTTCCAGAAACCGAAGATAATGATCAGTAAACCCGCCAGCAGACCGAGGATGATACCGATCACTTTTCCCCGGTGGCTATCCATCAAATCCAGAAAGACCTCATAAAAAGACCGGCCACCCCACATGTAAATCTCCTTCTTTCTGGCGTCAACCCGCTACTCAGCCCTGGCACGGGATTCAAAGGAGACGCTGGTAACCAACACCTGCACCTGCAGCACGTGAATACCCGCCTTTTCTTCCAGGTAGTTCTTAACCGCTTCTTGAACCTCCTGGGAAATCACTGGGATGTTGGCATCCGGACTGACATTCAGGTGCAGGACTACAACCACGCCGTCTTTTACGTGATGCAGCACCGGCCTGATCTCCCGGATCTCCCGCACCTGGCGGGAAGCCCTGCGAATCAGGTCTTCCAGGGCCGGCACGGAGATATCCACCCGCCCCAGGCTGGTATCCTGAATCATCAGTTCACGGTACTGACCTGCACCCCGGCTGGCAACCACAATCAGGTATAGAGCCAGCAAGATCACCAGGCCGCTGACGATACCGATGATCCAGCGATTATCCGAGATGGACAGGATCGATTGCAGATAGTCCTGGGGAATAACCCATCCCAGGGCCAGTGCCAACACGATGCCCGCAAAAATGATCGTTAAAATGGCAAATATCGTTGACAGAAAACGGTGGGCTGGCTGCATCAGTACGAGCCTCTCCTTCCTTAGCGTAAAACTATCTGACTCGCTGCTGCTCCTCCTGCCCCTCGGCAAAGGAGACGCCCTGTACATGAACGTTGACCTCAATAACCGCCAGGCCAGTCATACTCTCGATCGCCTGCTTGACATTCTCCTGGACGCGCAACGCCACATCCGGGATACGCACGCCAAAGTCCACGATGATAAAAAGGTCTACCGCGGCCTCGCGCTCTCCGACCTCCACCTTGACACCCCTGGCCAGGTTGCGCCGGCCCAACATTTCGGCGATGCCTCCGGCCACACCACCACTCATACCGGTAATCCCGTCGATCTCCGTAGCTGCCAGTCCGGCAATAACCGCCACCACATCGTTGGCAATGCGAATTGCCCCCAGAGAGGTACGGCTTGTCTCCTCGATCATATTGCCTTCAACCATGCTGCGCCACCCCCCGATCTGTTCGGTATACAAATTATTTCCACTACCAGCATCATTATACCAGACAAAAATGGAATTGCAAGGCAGATCACCGGTCTGACAGGCGCTGTTGTATAAAATTGGTATAGGTCTCGCCGCGCTGAAAATATTCATCGCTCATGATGCGCTGTAGGAAGGGAATGGTAGTGACCACCCCGGTGATCCGGAATTCGCCCAGGGCACGCTGCATGCGCCTGATCGCCTCCTGGCGGTCGTTTCCCCAGGTGATCAGCTTGGCGATCAACGAATCGTAATAGTGAGGAATGTTGTAGCCGACATAGATGCCGCTGTCAACCCGTACCCCGAATCCGCCCGGGGGCAGATAATCGGTCACCCGGCTCGGGCAGGGACGGAAGTCGTGGGCCGGGTCCTCGGCATTGATGCGGCATTCGATTGCCGCTCCCCGCAGCCCGATTCCCTCCTGGCGGTAGGGCAGCGGAGCCCCTGCAGCCACTTCGATCATGGCTGCCACCAGGTCAATTCCGGTCACCCACTCGGTGACCGGATGCTCCACCTGGATCCTGGTGTTCATTTCAATGAAGTAGTAGTGGCCAGACTTGTCCAACATAAATTCCACGGTCCCGGCACCAGCATAATGCACAGACTGGGCAGCCCGAACTGCAGTCTCACCCATATGCTGCCGGAGTTTTTCGGTCAGCACCGGGCAGGGAGTCTCCTCAACCAGTTTCTGGTGCCTCCGCTGAATAGAACAGTCTCTTTCCCCCAGGTAGACCGCCTGGCCGTGTTGATCCGCCAGCACCTGAATCTCCACGTGCCGGGGCTCCTCCAGATACTTCTCCAGGTAGATGCCGCCATCACCGAAGGCGGCCGCGGCTTCGGTGCGGGCGGCAACCACGGCCTTCTCCAACTCGGCCTGGCCGTTGGCGATCCGCATCCCCCGGCCCCCACCGCCGGCTGAGGCCTTGACGATCACCGGATAACCGATGTCGCCGGCAATGTCAGCGATCTTGCTATCCTTGGTCAGCAGTCCCGGAGATCCCGGCACCACGGGCACGCCGGCAGCAGCCATCAGCTCCCGGGCACTGGCTTTGGCCCCCATCGACTCGATAGCAGAGGCAGGAGGGCCGATGAACCTGATCCCTGAAGTCTCGCAGATTTCAGCAAAATAGGGGTTCTCTGCCAGAAAACCATAACCCGGGTGGATCGCCTCAGCCCCCCTGCTGACCGCAGCACTGATGATGTTGGGGATGTTCAGATAACTGCGGGACGGTTGCGGCGCACCGATGCACACCGCCTCATCCGCCATCTGCACATGGAGAGCATCACGGTCCGCCTCCGAATAGACGGCGACGGTCCGGATATTCATCTCCCGGCAGCTACGAATAATCCGCACGGCAATCTCGCCGCGGTTGGCTACAAGGATTTTTTTGAACACTGATCAACCTCCTAAGAAATGAATACCGCATGCTGGTCAGACATGCGGCCGGAATGAACTCCGTTGACGGCATAACTAGGCCTCTGGCGCGATCAGGAACAGGACTTGCCCGTACTCCACCGGTTGGCCGTTCTCCACCAGGATCTTGACAATCTCACCCCGGCCCTCAGCCTCGATCTCGTTCATCAGCTTCATGGCTTCGATAATACAGAGGGCCTGTCCTTCCTTCACCCTGCTGCCCACCTCGACAAAAGGTGGGGCATCAGGGGCCGGCGCCTGGTAGAAGGTGCCCACCATGGGCGCCACCACCTCCACGAGGTTGGCCGTGTTTCCGGCCGTGGCAACATCCAAGCGATCGGAGACTGCCAGACCGGTCTCACCGGCATCAGTTTCCACCGTACCAGGCTTGGACTTGCCTGCGGTTTTAAACGGAGATTCCTCTCCGGCGGCGCCCTTCTTGATCTTCACCTTCATCTCGGCTGTCTCTATCTGCAGTTCGTTGACTTCGCTCTCGCTGATCAGCCTGATGAACTCTTTCACGTCTTCGAGGTTCATCTCTCCGTCCTCCCTGGATGCCTTAGAGGGATGGACTTTTGGCATCCTTATCGCTACGGCGCCGACTGTCGCCTGTTTAGTGGCCGGCTTTGGCAGCAGTTTCGGCGGCTTTTCCTCTTCCTGCAAGCCTTCTAGCAGTGCCTGCCCCTCGCCATCCCGCGCCTTCTTCCGATGCTCGAAGAACTTTCTGGCCGTCGGCGGGAACATAGCATAGGTGATATAATCCTCTTCAGATTCCGCCAGATCGCCGATCTCCTCTTTCGTTCTGTCAAACCTGTTCTCCAACAGGTCGGCCGGCCGGCAGGTGATCGGAACCTCGTCTCCGATGATCAGGCGCTGAATGGCCTGATCGATCGGGGCGGGCGGCTGTCCGTAATAACCCCGGACATAGGCCTTGACCTCCTGGGGCACTATCTTATAACGCTCGCCTAGCAACACGTTCCATACAGACTGGCCTCCCACCACCTGGCTGGTCGGTGTGACCAGCGGGGGATAGCCAAGTTCGGCGCGCACCCGGGGGACCTCCTCTAGAACATCCTGCATCCGGTGCAGGGCTTTTTGCTCCTCTAGTTGGCTAACCAGGTTGGTGATCATCCCCCCCGGCACCTGGTGGTCGAAAACCTGCATGGCGCTGAGCCGGGTGACGCCGCGCTCATAGCCGCGCCGGCGCCGGACATCCTCCCAGTAGTTGGCGATCTCGAACAGATGGTGCAGATCCAGGCCGGTATCGTGCTCGGTGCCCTGCAACGCCCGGACCAGGGTCTCCACCGGAGGCTGGGATGAGCCGAAGGCCAGGGGCCCGGAACAGGCATCAAAGATATCCACCCCCGCCTCCACCGCCTTCAGGCAGGCGCCGATAGCCATGCCGCCGATGTAGTGGGTGTGCAGATGGATAGGCACATCGAGTTTTTCCTTGAACAGTGATACCAGCTCATACGAAACATAGGGAGAGATCATCCCGGCCATGTCCTTGATGCATATGGAATCCGCCCCCAGGTCCTGCAGCCTCAGGGCGTTCTCCAGGTAGCGTTCATTGGTGTGCACCGGGCTCAGGGTATAGACCACGCTGGCCTGAGCGTGCATTCCCGTCTTCTTGACCGCTTTCATCGGCATTTCCAGGTTGCGGGTGTCGTTCAAGGCATCGAAGATCCTGAAGACATCGATACCACACTCGGCTGATTTATCCACAAAAGCATGGACAACGTCATCGGCGTAGTTGGTGTAGCCGACCACATTCTGGCCACGGAGCAACATCTGCAGGGGCGTGTTCTTGACGTGGGACTTGATTACCCTGATCCGCTCCCAGGGGTCCTCATTCAGGTAGCGGATACAGACATCGAAGGTGGCCCCGCCCCACATCTCCAGGGACCAGTAACCCACCTTGTCAAGCTCTTCCAGAATTGGTACCATATCCTCGGTGCGCATCCGCGTGGCCCATAGGCTCTGGTGCGCATCACGCAGCGTCGTATCGGTGATTCTTGGCCTCACTACCGGCTCCTCCTCGCATCACCAGGAAACCGTGCCCTCGGCACAAGTTATTGTCAATTGTATCCTAGAACAGCGGACTTTGCAACCAGCAGTATCCAAGTATACAGTATCCTACAATCAGGGCTTGGGGATGACAAAAACGTTGGCGGCAACAAGGTCGGTCGCCTTGACTACCAGCGTCTTGATCTGTTCCATGGCGGCAGGGGTCACCGATGGCGTCTGGACTACGACTGTGGCCGAACCGGGCAGGATCATCACCGCGGCATCCTGGTAACCCCTGGCCATCACCAGTTTCTCCAGTTCGGTCTCCCTGGACATGTTTTCGGCCAGTTGCATCAGCGACCGCTGGGCGCTGTCCCGGACCTCCTTGCTGGATTCGGACTGGCTGGCAATCTCCTTGAGGGTCTCCATCTGCTGGCTGCGTATCCGGTCGCGGGCCAGGCGGCAATCCACGAAGAACGCCTGTCCGGTCACATCCGGCAAGACCGGCGATGTCGGCAACAGATTAGGCTGCTGCTCCTCTTTTGCCGGCCGGTCGCTCGTCGGTGCAGCTGTAGCCGTTTTTCTGGGGGTAGAGTTGAAGTTGGCGATCAGGGAATACCCGGCCAGCAGTATGAAGAGAAGGAATAGCAAGCTAAACAGGGCCGACCTCTTGTTGACATACATCACTCTCATGTTCATCGCCTTCCTTTCGGCAACACCATCACCCGGTATGAGGGAACGTCCAGCACTGTCTGGACCGCCTGAATAAGCCGCTCGCGCAGGTCCGGGTTGCTGGCCCCCTCGGCCAGCACCAACACCCCGGCGATCTCCGGATGCTTATCCTTGACCACCACCGGTTCATCCTTGCCGCCGTTCGCTGTCTGCAACAGCACCAGGTTGTCGGTCTCGTTAACCTCATTGGTGGTCCGGTTGCCGCCGTTCTGGTCCTTCTCCTGGATCGTCTGGTCCTGCTTGATGACGTTCTGCGCATAGACGTGCTCCGCACCGGCCTTGAGGGTTATCGTCACCTGGACACTCCCCGCCCCGTCCACCGCGCTGAGGATCCCCGCCAGCCGGCCCTCAAGTTCCTGCTCCACGGGAGTCAGGTCATCACTGGCCACCGGCTGGCTTTTCACGCTGGCCACCGGTTCGCTGGCCGTGGGGCTGCTGCGCTGACCAAACCAGGGTCCCGAAATAACCAGCAGTAGCAAGCCTATCCCGAACACCAACAGCAATTGCCACATCCGCGGCCCCCTTAAAAAATGGTACCGCTTCGTCAGATCGCTCCAGATATCCTCCAATTTTTCAGTCATGCCACACACCTACCTCTGATTAACAAAATTAACCGTAACCTGCTCTTTCGGCAATCCAAATAGGCTGGACACGGTCTCCTGCACCTGGGCGGCGATCCCCTGCTGATCAACCACAGGAGTCGATATAGTCGGGGAGCCCTGCCCGATCCGTACCGGCTCTACCGGGCGGGCCACTTGCTGTTCTCCGGTTTGCAGCGATACGGCCACCTTCTGAACAGTGCCCAGCGATTGCAGGGGCGATTCGGGAGTCAGCACCACGTCAGCCTTGGCCGACTTGACTCCCGGGACGAGCCGGCACATGACCTCGATCTGGTCTTCCAGGCGCTGGACATAGGCAGATTGTTCCTGCGCCGCGGTCACCTGCTGCAAGCCCTGCCCCTGCTCCAGGATCTTGGACAGGCCGGCGCCGTCCCCGGTAGTGGCGGGCAGGGCAAAGTGCAGGGGGGAGGGCTGCTTGAACAGGGTCACGATCGGCCCCAGCACGGCCAGCATGACAAATAGGCCGATGATCACCTGGACGAAGCGGCGCGTTCCCTGCAGCGGCAGCAGCATCTCCAGGAAGGCCGCCAGCATCACCAGAAATACCAGGTTTCGCACCAGCAGGCGAATGGTTTCCACTCCAACTCACCCTCTCCAGATCAGCGCAGCATGGCGGTGACATTGCCCAACCCTACCACAATGGTGATGGTTACAAAAAACATCAGCCCTACGGCCAGCACTGCAGCAAACACGATGAACAGATAGTTCCCCAGCAGGTGCAGGGCATCGCCGAGCCCCTGGGCGCCCAAGGGCTGCATCAGGGCCGCCGCCAGCCTGTAAACGATTACTGCCGACAGGATCTTCATCACCGGCAGGGCGCACAGGAAAACCAGGGTCACCGCCCCGATGATGCCGATGGCGTTTTTCATGAACAGAGAGCAGCCCACCACCACGTCCACGGCGTCGGTCAGAATCTTGCCGATCACCGGCACAAATACTGCGGTGGCGAACCTGGCGGTGCGAATGCCGACCCCGTCGGTGATCGCCCCGGCAGCCCCCTGCACCGACAGCAGACCTAAAAATACGGTGATAAACAGGCTGAGCAGGATGATGCTGCCGTCCCGGAAAAGCCCCGCTAGCCGCGATACCTGAAGGCGCTCGGAGAGCTGGTTGACAATACCCAGGATAGCGGCGCAGAAGATCAGGGGGAAGACCACATTGCTGGTCAGGGTGCCCAGTACCTCCAGCGCCATGACGATCGCTGGCTGCATCAGGGAAACGGTGGTGAGACTGCCCATGGCGGCCATCAGGGTGAGGATCACCGGCAGCAGCGACTGCATCAGCCCGACCATATTGCCGATGGCGTCCCGCCCGGTGTTCACGGCCAGGGTGAAGGAACTCAGGGCCACGGTGAGCAGGGCCAATATCCCCACGCCATGGGCCAGCCGGGCGACGGTGTTCTCCTCAAAGGCGCTGGTCAGGTGCTCCAGCAGGGCCAGCAGCACCCCCAGCACCAGTAGTTTGCCAAGCAGGGCGCAGTGAGTCAGGACGTCCTGGAAAAAGACCTTGCCCAGCACCTGGAGCAGGCTGAAGATATTCAGCTTCAATTGGCCGCTCCGGATCGATTCCAGGGCCTTGACCAGGCTGAAGTCTGACAGTTGGGCCTGGAGGTCCTGGTCCACCTGCCTGATGTATCCCTCCAGGTCCTTTAAATTCAATTGTTCAAACTGGGTGGCGATCAGATCGCCGGGGTTCGGCGCGGCCTGCGCATCCGGCGCCGCCTGAGTACCGGGCGCAGTCTGAGTGACAGGCGCAGTTGCCGGCTCTGATCCGGGCTGTTGCGCCGCCCGAGCATCCGCCGGCAGCAGCAGCCACATAAACACTATCACCATGAGCGCGGTGAGCGCGGGGACGGTTCTCGCGCTCACGCGTGAGCGCGAGAACCGTCCCCGCGCTTCAGAACCAAGTAAACGTCCCCGCCATTTTCCGAAACCTGGTGACTGTGCTTCCGTTTTTTCCTGGAAACAACTAGTGAAAACTTTCATACCGGCACCTCATACAACACTTCGTCACCGAAGCCAACACAGTAACGTAAACCATCGCCATGCATCCATCGTGACCGGTAGCAAACAGGAGCGAAACAAGAGAACCATCCTCGCGTTTTGCCGGCAGCTGAGCGCGAGAACCGTCCCCGCGCTCAGGGGAGCAGGCGGATGATGACTTCCAGGATGGCCGCAAAGATCGGGAGGGCCAGGATCATAATCAGGACCTTGCCCGCCAGTTCGATCTTATTGGCCACCATGCCCTCACCCGAATCCCGGCACACCTGGGCGCCAAACTCGGCAATGTAGGCAATCCCCAATATTTTTAACAGGGTGGCCAGGTAGAGCTCGTCCACCTGGGCGCGCCGGGTCACATCCTGGAACACGGTAATGATCGCCCCCAGCTTGTTCAGCACCATCAGGAAGACGATCACGCCAAAACCGAGAGCCAGCAGCATGGCCATCTCCGGGCGTTCCCGGCGCAGCAGCACCGCAAAAACCGCCACCACCAGGCCTAGCGCGACAACCTGCAGAATCTCCAAGGTTCTACACCCTTTACACCAGCCTCAGAACAGATGAAATACCGAACGCACCGTGGTAAACAACTGGTTGATCAGCTGCACAACCATGATCAGAACGACGACTACTCCGGCCAATGTCACCATCTGGGCTTGCTCCTCCTTGTTTGCCTGTTTCAGGATGATGTGGAGCACGGAGATCAGGATACCGAGTCCGGCAATTTTAAAGATCAGGTCAACATTCATCAGGCAGCCCCCTTCTCATCCTATAAAAACAACAACACCAGGCTGATGCCCACCAGAAATCCTCCATACTGCCAGATCCGTTCATTTTTCTGGCAGGCCGTCTCGGCTTTTTCCGATTCCTGGCGCAGGTGGAACACAGTCAGCTCGATATGCTTATGCTGCTCGTTCCGGTCTGAGGAACCCAGGGCCTCGCCAAAGCTTTTTAGAATAGCCAGGTCCTCCTGCCTCAGAGCTGTGCGCCGGAAGTTGCGGTCAAAGGCCAGGCTCCAGGCCTCCCTTGCGCTGTAGCCATCGCTGGTGCCGAGCAGGCCGCCGGCATCCCGAAATACCGGGCCGATGCAGCCTCCGGTTGCAGCCGCTACCTTGCGCAGGGCCGCCGGCAGAGGGGTAGCCCCGTACATGATCTCCGTGTCCAGCAGTTGCAGGGCTTCCTGCAGTGCTCGCAGCTGGCGTGTGCGCAGGGAATAGACGGCGCCAACCCGCAGGCCTGCGAGGCCTGCTGAGCAGATGATCAGCAAAGAACCGATCAGTTTAAGCATGGCCACCTCCCTCTCTTCCACAGCCCGGCAGCAACAGTCTCTGATGCTCGTCCCAGATCCCCTCGAGCGTCCCCGGGCCCTTGCGCCTGCTCAGAAAGATATAGCGTTGGAAGACCCGCTCGGCGACCAGGTCCCGGAGATAGGGCCGCCGCTCCAGTTCCTCGAAGCGACTGGCATGCACGGTGGCCAGCACGCTCACCCCCGTATAGACCATCTCCCAGATAGCATCTACATCCTGTTGGCGGCCGATCTCGTCGGTGGCGATCACGTGGGGAGACATGGAACGAAGCAGCATCAGCATCCCGATCGCCTTGGGACAGTGGTCGAGGATATCCACCCGGGGGCCCAGGTCATGCTGGGGTACGCCCTCATAGCTGGCGGCAATCTCTCCCCGCTCGTCCACCACGCCAATTGAATAACCAGGAACCCCCAACTCTGCCACACCGTAACTGAGCTGGCGTACCAGATCCCGCAGGATGGTGGTCTTCCCCGCCCGGGGCGGAGAGACGATCAGCGTATGATAGGGGCGCCCTTCCTGGCGGTTGATCAGGTAGGGCAGGAGGCGCCTGGCCGCTCCCGGCACCGCCCGGGCGATCCGGAAGCAGAGGCTGCCAATGTCACGCAGGGTTTTAAGGGAGCCCCCATCCAGTACGGCCTTGCCCGCCAACCCCACCCGGTGCCCACCCGGCAGTGTCAGAAAGCCCTGCCGGAACTCCTCTTCAAAGGCATAGACAGAACTCTGACTGATCAGTTGCACCGTTTTCCAGAGATCTTCCGCCGAGACCCGGTAGGCCGCCATGGGCAAGTCCGCCACATTGCCCCGCTGGTCAAGAAAGCAGTCCTGCCGGTCTGTCTTGATCGCCAGGGGGCGGCCCTGCCGCACCCGGATCTCTTCGAGGTTGCCGGCCAGCGAGGGGGACAACCGCTCCAGGATCTCTCTCAGCGATGGTGGCAGATAGACAAAGACCAGGCGCAGGTCGGCTACTGTATCCTGAGGCATCCGTATCCCCCCTGTCCTTATATAGATATGGCTCTATTACCAGCTTTATGAAATTATCAAGCCTTCCAGCTCGCCAGCTGGAAGGCTTGATAATCCTGATTGTGTTTTTTACTTGTCCAATAACCGGCTAGATGTCCTCGGTCTCCTCGCCTCTGGCCGGGTCTTTCTTGGCTTTCCCGGAGCCCTGGGGGGGCGGCATCGAACCGTCGTTGACAAACACCACCTGATTGCAGTTGGGGCAGGTGATCTCCACGATATCGGCGCCAGCGAGGAGATCTTCCTCAAAACAGATGATGTCGTGGCAGTTCTGGCATTCCACCTCTACATAGTTCAACTCTTCATCGGAGTCGCTGTCCGAGATCTCATCCTCATCCTCGCTCTCGATCTCGATCTCCACCTCCTGCCCGCCTCCGGCAGGTCCGGTCCCGGATTCCTCATCATCTTCCAACCCGTCCTCGTCTTCTTCCTCGTCCTCGTCGCCGTACAGGTCCTCATCGATGCTTTCCAGGTAATCCTCCAGGTCCTCCTGGGCGGCCTGGACCTCCTCCACCTTATCGATCAGGTCGGCGAGTATATCGATTATCTTCTTGAGGACGCGGGCCTCATCCTTTCCTTCCTCGAATTTCAGCCCTTCAGCCAATCCTTGCAGATAAGCAACTCTTTCACGCAAGTCATCCATAGCCTTACCTCCCTGACATGTTTACGACTTTAGCCTGCTATCTATTTACACTCGCTCCAGGTACTGTCCGGACCTGGTATCCACCCTGATTACCGTACCCGCTTCAATAAACAGGGGCACCTGGATGATCAGGCCGGTCTCCAGGGTGGCCGGCTTGGTGCCTCCGGTGGCGGTATCACCGCGGACTCCCGGGTCGGCCTCGACCACCTTGAGCTCCACGGTATTGGGCAGTTCCACCCCGATCAGGGCGCCGTTGTACGTGAGCAGGTAAATATTCATATTTTCCTTGAGGTACTTGACATTGTCCCCCAGCTGGTCGAGCCCGAGGCTATACTGTTCGTAGCTCTCGTTGTCCATAAAGAAGAAGGAGTCCCCGTCCCGGTACAGGTACTGCGTCTCCCTGTGGTCCATATGCGCCCGCGCCAGCTTCTCGCCAGCCCGGAAGGTCCGCTCCACCACACCGTTGGTGCGCAGGTTCTTCAGCTTGCAGCGCACAAAGGCCGAGCCCTTGCCCGGCTTGACATGCTGGAACTCCACCACCGAAAATATATCTCCATCCACCTCGATGGTCAAGCCGGTACGAAAATCGTTTGATGAGATCATGTTGTGGCCTGGCCAATTTTAAAGCAGCATGATCCGGGCCAGGTTTCCTCTCCTTTCGTTCCCATGTTCGCTAAATTACTAATCTGCCCAGGGATATCTATTTTAATCCAGCACCCGGCGACGAGAGCCGCCGAAGTGCCGTTGCCGATCAGATCACCATGAAATCTTTGGTCACCGGGGTCAGGATCTCGTAGCCGGTGGCTGTCACCAGCACGGTATCTTCGATGCGTACGCCCCCCCACCCGGGCAGGTAGATCCCCGGCTCCACCGAGGTCACCATGCCTGGTTTCAGGATCACCTCATGCCGCGGAGCGAGCCTGGGTGGCTCGTGAATATTCAGCCCAATGCCGTGGCCGAGGGCATGCGTGAAATAATCCCCATAGCCAGCCCTGGTGATCACCTGGCGCGCCGCCGCATCCACCTCGTTGGCAGCAACTCCCGGCCGGATCAATTCCAGGGCGCTGAGCTGCGCCTCCAGCACCACGTCGTAGACATGGCGCTGCTTGGCGTCGGACCGGCCCACGCACACCGTGCGGGTCAGGTCCGACATATAACCCTGGTAGGAGGCCCCGAAATCCATCACTACCAGTTGTCCAGCCATAAGCTGGCTGTCCGTGGCGCGCCCGTGGGGCATCGCTCCGCGCTCTCCGGCTGCCACGATGGTCTCGAAGGCAGGCATGCCGCCACCCCGGCTGCGCATAAAATACTCCAGGCGACTGGCGATATCCTGTTCGGTCTGCCCGGCGTGCATGTGCCCGAGCAGGTAGCAGTATGCCGCCCCGGTGATCACTCCTGCCTCCTGCAGCAGAGCGATCTCATCGGTATCTTTGATCAGCCGCAGTTTTTCCACTAGCCCCAGGACCGGCCGCAGCCTGATGCCGCTGAAATATTCCTGGAACTGCTCGAACTGCTGGTAGGTGACATCGTCTTTCTCAAACCCCAGCTCTTGCACACCGTGCTTCCGGCAGGCATCGGCCAGCGCCTCCGGCGAGGAGGTCTCTGAAAGCAACACCTGCCATCCCGGGGCCTCCAATTGCGCCTGGGTCCCGTAGCGGCCGTCCGTGAGCAGGGAGGCCTCGTCGGGTGTGATCAGGATAATGCCGAAGCTTCCGGTAAATCCGCTGATATATCTCCTGTTTTCCAGCTTGGTTACCAGCAGGGCCTTGAGCTCCCGCTCCGCCATGAATTTCCGGAGCAGCCTCAACCTCCTGGCCATGTTGTCTGGTCTACCTGCTGTCATGTCCTTGCCTTTCCGCCTTCAGCAACTGGCTGGCCGCAGCCAGGGCCAAGGAATAGCTCCGGCTCCCAAAACCGGCGATCTGGCCGCTGGCTACCGGGGCAATCACCGACTGGCGCCGCCAGGACTCCCGGGCATAGATATTGCTCATGTGCACCTCGATCACCGGCAGCCCCACCGCCTTCAGGGCATCCCGCAGGGCATAGCTATAATGGGTAAGGGCGCCGGGATTGATGATGATCAGGGCACAGCGCCGGGCAGCCTCATGGATCTTGTCGATCAGCTCGCCCTCGTGATTGGATTGAAAGCACTCCACCTCAAGGCCGCGCAGTTCCCCCTGCCGCCGCAGATCATCGTCGATATCCCCAAGGGATGCCGCCCCATAGATCTCCGGTTCCCGTACCCCGGTCAGGTTGAGATTGGGCCCGTGCAATACCATAATCCGTGGCACTTTGATACCTCCCCCGCACCTGATGGTTCCAGGCACCGGTCTATTCACCGCTGATGGTCAGCCTGGCCACCCGTACCGTGGGCGCCCCCTTGCCTACAAAGAAGCGCAGGTCCCTGCCGACCGCATCGATTCCTGCCAGCAGTTCCAGGATGTTGCCAGCTATTACCATACCCCGTACCGGTGTTGTAAATTCGCCATGTTCAATCCAAATTCCTGCCGCACCCACCGAAAAATCGCCTGAGATCGGGTTCACCGTGTGCATTCCCATGACGTCGGTCAGGTAGATGCCGCTGGTCGTCTGCTTGATAATCTCATCCTGGTCCAGGTCGCCCGGCGCCAGGTAGAAGTTGGTGCTGCCCAGTTCCGGAGGCGATTTGTAGGAGCCCCGGCTGGCGTTGCCGGTGGAGGCCAGGCCGTCCTTGGCTCCTGTATAGGAGTTCTGCAGAAAACCCTGCAGTTTGCCACCTTGGATCAGGACATTGCGCTGGCTGGGCACCCCCTCCCCGTCAAAGGGAGCGCTCATCAGTCCGCCCTGCAGAGTACCATCATCGATGATGGTGATGCCGTCAGCCGCCACTTGCTCGCCAATACGCCCAGCAAACAGGGAGCGGCCCTTCTGCACCGCTTCCGCCGTCAGGGCCGAGGCGAGTACTCCCAGGAAATTGGTGACCACGTAGGGGTCGAAAACGACCGCCGCCCGCCTGGTGCCCAACCGGCGCGAACCCAGCAGGCGGACCGCCTTGAGGGCCGCCTCACGTCCGATCGCCTCCGGATCCAACTCGGCGTAGCGGCGTGAATATTGGAGGCCGAACCCGGATTGCTGCTCCCCGTTGGCGCCGGCCACCAGTGCGGCCACCCCGCCGCAGTAGCTGCCTTCGTCCGAGGCCGAGACACCCCGGGAATTGGCGATGCTCACCTGGTAATGGGACTCCTCGTAGGCAGCCTGCTCGGTAACCTGGATGCGGGGGTCGTAGGACCGGCCGCTCTGCTCGATCCGGCGCGCCAAGGCGATTTTATCCTCCAGGGGGATCTCCTTGAGGGCGGGATCTCCCAGATTGATGGCGGGGTATGCTGCAGGCGGCTCCGGTAGGTTGTTGAAGGAGTCGGGGCTGGCGACGCGGGCGTTGGCCAGGGCGGCGCCGACCGCCTCCTGGATGGCCGGCCAGGACCGGTCGGAGGAGTAGGCGAACCCCAGGCAGCCGTCCCGGAGGATGCGGATGCCCACCCCGGACTCCTGAGCCACTTTTAAATTTTCCACCTCGCCGTCCCGGACCTCGATGACGATCTCCTCGCTGCGGTCGAAATAGACCTCCGCCGCCTCGGCGCCGCTGCGCCCCGCCTCTTCCACGGCAGCATTGACCAGTGCCTGCCCGCTCATTCCGTCTGTGCTTCTAATCGTCCTCACCCTCTTCCTCGGCGCCGCTTCCATCCTCGATGATCCCGCCCACGGTCAGGGACGGTATCCTGATCGTCGGCTGGGCGTCGGAAACCGGCACCCCCTGCCCTTCCTTGCCGCAGACTCCCAGGGAGAAGCCAAAGTCGCTCCCCACCAGGTCGATCTGGTTCAATACGTCCGGCCCGTTGCCGGTTAGGGTAGCTCCCCGTACCGGCGCCGTCACCTCGCCGTCCTCGATCAGGTAGCCTTCGGGCACATCGAAAACGAAATCGCCGTTGGTGGTGTTCACCTGGCCGCCGCCCATGCGGCGCACCAGCAGCCCTGATTTGGTCTCCCTGATAATCTCTGCGGGTGAGGACTCGCCAGAGGCCAGGTAGGTAGTGGACATCCTGGGGATCGGGCGGTGCTGAAAAGATTGCCGGCGGCCGTTGCCGGTCGGTTCCGCCCCGTCCTTGACGGCGGTGATGTGGTCATACATGAAACCGCTCAGCACACCTTTGTCGATCAGCACCGTCTTTTGGGCCGGGTGGCCCTCGTCGTCAAACCGGAAGGACCCGAACCGGCCCGGCAGGGTGCCATCGTCCACCACCGTCACCAGCGGTGAGGCCACCTGCTCCCCCTTCTTCCCGGAGTATACCGACAGGTTCTTCTGGGCGAGGTCCGCCTCCAGCCCATGGCCACAGGCCTCGTGAATCATGGTGCCCCCGGCCTCGCCGGACAACACCACTGGCATGCGCCCCGCTGGCGCCCGCCGGGCATGCAGCATCAGCAGGGCGCGCCGGGCGGCCTGGCGGCCCAGTTCGGATGGCCGCTCCTCGTCGAATAACTCGCAACCCTTCGTCCCTCCGGCCGAGTCGTAACCGGTCTGAATCACTGCGCCCTCTGCCGCCACAGCGTTCACCGACATGCGGCAACGCACCCGCTCGTCTTCGACATAGGCGCCATCGGTGTTGGCGATGGTCACCTGCTGGCAGGTGTCGGCATAACCCACCGACACCTGCCGCAACAGTTTCTCGTCCTGGCTCCGGGCTGACTGCTCGGCCTCCCGGACCAGGGCCACCTTCTCCTCCACCAGCGTGTCGTCGGGGCGTCTGGCCACGGGCAACTGCACCGGCGATGACCGCCGCTCCAGCACCACTGCCGCAGTCTCGTCCGACTGGGCAGCCCGGGCGACCTGCTCGGCCAGTTTTAATAAGCTCTCCCCGTCCAGGGCGTTGGTATAGCCGTAGGCCGTATGATCACCGTGCACCGCCCTGATCCCAGCCCCCTGCTCCCGGCCGGAGATCACCCGCTCGATCTGCCGGTCCTCGCAGCCGATCCGAGTCGACTCCAGTTGTTCCATGAAGATCTCGGCAAAATCGCTGCCCCGCCGGGCAATTTTTAATATTTCCTCAAGATCAGTCCTATCGAGCACCTATTTACCCTCCATGCCGATTCCATCGATGTATTTATTTTCCATGATAACCCCACTCCCGCTTATTGTCTACCCGTCGCTCCACCGCTATGCAAGCCGGCAATAAAGAAAATAGCCCTTGCGGGCTTAATCTGTGACTAATAATATACTCCTTGATTTCCCGCAAATCCTCCAAGGCGGCCGGACTTACTCTTATCCTGGGCATACGTTAACCTCCCAGCCAAGCTTAGCCTAGGGGCTAGGTCATTATTCTTCAAATATCATGCTGATAACGCCTTTATTAATGGAGACAAATGAGGTGCGAGTTATCTCCTCTTGACTCTCTAAATCGTAGATAATCGCATTCGTGAGCGGTATGAAGCCTTCGGAACCGTTTAGCAGATCGGTGAGCCGCATTTTTGGAAAGCTATGGGCATCTGCCTTGATTATATTGCGATTGGTATAGATGGTAATATGCGTAGAAAGCTTCTTTTGCTTCAGTTCAGGATCTTGTTTGATCATCATCCCTGGTTGTTCGCTCATGTTTCTTTTCCCTCCTTTGCGATTTTGATCGCAGATTCGGCCTGTCCTGCTCAGTCAGTAGAAACACAACTTCTCCCTCGTCAATTCTTTGGCGATCTGGTCGTTCATCGTGAGTTGTCTCACCCTGTCCATGTACGACCTCTTCGACCCCCTGTCCCGGTCATCCAGTTGCTCTGTCGGCATCTACGATTGTTGAGACCTGCTTATACTCAATGATTCCGCCTGGCCGTCCGAAAGAACCGTTCCCACATGCACGTTTCATAGCAATACCCTGTTCATGTTCAGAATAAGGAACACTTCTTAATTTTGTGTAATTAAAATATTCTTAGTACCAGTTATATTCGTCCCATCCGTAGATGTCGCTTGAACTGTGACTGTTCCTGGATAATTATGGCCCGCTGTCAGCAAACCATTACTATTAATTGTACTGCCGGTTGAACTGGGATCTAAAAGTGTCCATGTAACATTTTGGTTGGCACTTGCTGGCAACACTGTGGCATACATCTGCAGTGTTCTAGTAGTACGCGTACCAGAATGTTTCAAGGACGTCGCATTGCCTGCGCTGGTTACAGTGACGCTTGCCACAGGCGCAATTGTGATAATAGTATAGCTCTGAGATCCGGTGAAGCCATGGCTGTCGGTGGCGGTGATGGTGAAGCTAAAAGTGCCTGTCGCTGTCGGGGCGCCGGAGATGATGCCGCCGCCGCTCATATTGAGGCCCGTCGGCAAGGATCCGCTGGTGACGCTGAAATTATAGGGTGACGTCCCGCCGGCGGCAGCGATAGTCTGTGAATAGGTGTTGTTTATAGTGCCATTCGGCAGCGAGGCCGGGTTGAAGGTAATGGCCGGAGCGTTCACGGCCAGGATGTAGTATTGGCTGCCGGTATAACCATAGCTATCGGTGGCGGTGACAGTGAGCGGGAATCCGCCTGTACCCGCAGGAGTCCCTGACAGGATTCCGTTGTTGAAAGTAATGCCCGCAGGCAATGCACCGCTTTCGCTGAAGGCGTATGGTGATGATCCACCGCCGGCGGTGATGGTCTGGGAGTAGGAAACGTATGCGGTGGCAGCCGGCAGGGTGCCCGGGCTGAGGGTGATGGGCGGAGCATTGATCATCAGGGTATAGTTCTGGCTGGCGGTGAGGCCAAGGCTGTCGGTGGCAGTGATAGTGAAGCTGGCGCTGCCCGCCACAGTCGCAGTGCCGGAGATGGCGCTACCACTCATGGTGAAGCCTGCAGGCAGGGAACCGCTGGTGATGCTGAGGCCATAGGGCGGCGTCCCGCCGGTGGCGGTGATGGTCTGAGAGTAAGGAACATCGGCGGTAGCAGGCGGCAATATGGGTGGATTTACTACCATAGGAACAATGTTGACGGTGGTTTGCCCGGATTTACCGGATCCGTCAGTGGCCGTCGCTTTAACTGTAACTATTCCCAGCGTATTGCCGGCTATCAGCAAACCCCCGTAGGGATCGATGGTAGCATTCGTCCCGCCGGAGTTGGTAACCGACCATAGCACGGTCTGAAAAGCGTTTTCAGGCTGGGCGCTGGCCTGCATCTGTAATGACCCGCCCACAAGGGCCGCCGTCGCATTGCCCAAGCCTGCCACAGTGATGCTCGTCGTCCGTGCGAACGGTATTGGAGGGATGGTTATCCTGTGCCAATTCAGGACGCCCCAGCCGGCAGATTGCGGCTCCAGATAATGCGGCGGTGTCTCATAATTCATGCGCGGGTCATACCAGTATTGTTTGCTATAACCGCTGCCATCAGTTTGCCCCACAGGGCCCCGGTACTGTTGAATTAGTGAGCCATATAGGTTGATGTTGCCATAATTATTACCCCAAAAATCTTCAACCATGAAGCTGTAATTGACAGACATCGCGGCGGCATGGATGTTGATATTATATGGAGCATATGAGGTGGTGTCATTAGAAAATGTTGGTGTTGTTTGGGCTAAGTTGCTGGGGTTATAATACGGCCAGCCATATTCCAGGACCATGATATAGTTATTGGCAACCAGGCCGAGCATGTCGTCACCGTTACTGACATTGGCATCGGCAAGACGGCTGGCGTTAGCGCTGAACGTGGTCCTGCCGTAGATCAGACCATATGAATTACTGCTGCTCCCGATATTTGTTAATAATGTACCGGTTGGAACTGACCCTGTGGGATCCACCGCCGTGATATAGATTCCGTTTGCGGCCGCAATCGTCAGGTGCCCCTGCAGTCCCTGCGGCTGGCCGGTATTATCATAGCTGGAGACAAAGACATTACCGCGCGTCAGGATGAATTTTTCATCTTTGTTATATTGAGACGATGAGACTGCACTTGTTTGATCGGTGTCCCCGACGTCCCCGCTGGCATTATCGACGTAGATAACCCCGTTGGAGGGAAAGGGAACGTTTCGTCTGACGATAAAAATATGATAAGTTGAAGTATGCGCCGGATTGCAGTCATAGTTTACATAATCAAATTGATTGCCGTGCAGGTAGATGCAGGTACGCCCCATCAGATATAGGCCGGCCTTTTTAGCATATGTCGCCATCTGAGAGTTGCTCTGGGGGAATGTCAGCGTCTGGACGCGCACGGGAGGGCCCGCATTATAACTGGGGGTACTTCCTGACTGAACGTTGGGCGAGCTGCCGGCATATTCCACCGTGCCATCAAAGATTGGACTGCCCTGGATATTGAGGGTGCCGTTGGTTGACAGCGGACCGTGCATCTCGTCGCCTGTGAACCACCAGACCAGGCCCCCGCCAGGGCTGGTTTCGTTATTGCTCTCGTATACGCTGTTAGTGAACAGGCGTTTTGACACCGTGGCCTGGAAGGTGTACTGGTTGCCCGGGTCGCTGGCCAGCCAGCCAGTGCAGGTCAGTGTGGCGATCGACGGCGAGGCGCCGCTGGCAGCCTGATTCTGCTCAGTCACGTAATAATAACCATTTCCATCTGGATAATAGCCAGAAAATGTGGCACTATTCTGCTTGAAGAAATCATAGTCATGGTTAAGGCCCCATAAATATTTGTTCAATCCGGTTTCTGCCACATATTCCGCAGTGTATTTATGGGCATTGGCATTGTTCATCCTAAGCCGGGCCATATACAGTGCCACAAAACCAAACGCCACAATCATGACGCATGCCATGATGATCATCACGACCGCCAGGGCCATGCCCCGTTGAGAAGAAGCAGGCTTCTCACGCATCATTGTGCCCCCACTCCCTGCAGGCTTAGATTTCCCTGTAAACTGAATATTGGATTGAAGACTATTGAGATATTGGGCCTGCCAGTATCTTTTAGTGTCAGCGTCGCCATGCTCAGGCCGGGATGATCGGGGTTTGTCGTGGTAATGGTAAAGATGGGAGGCGTGCTCCCCGCAGTGGTGACATTGTTCAATAACGTCGTCCACTGGGCAGGGGTAGAGGTGGTGAATACCCCAGAGGCATTGGGTTGAACAATACCCCGTTGCAAAGCGTAGTAATTTTGCAGCGCCAACTGCTGCAGCCTAAAATGCACCTGCACCGGCGCAGAATCAGAAGCTGCGATTATTTCGTAGAAAATGACCTCATATCCGGCATTCGCGCCTGTCGTGGTCACATTTATGGCCTTTGCGTAGGACGTATTTGATGCCAGCGAGTAATACTGCGCCTGTTTGATGTCAGTCTCCATTGTATTCATAGCAGTTTGGGCCTGGCGCTGCAGTTGTTCCGCTATCATCCCGTCGGCCCAGCTTCTATAGGCAAAGCCATATAAATGGCACACTGTATAGATGATCATGCTGAGGATCGCCATCGCTACCAGCATCTCGAGCAGGGTCATCCCCTGCTGGCATGCCCTCTCGGTGATCGCAGCCGTCCCATCACTGTTCATGCTTTTTCCCTTCATCTCGTCTCTCCAAATATAATGCTATGTGATCGCAAGCTAAAGCTGTGCCGTGTATATTGTCAGAGTGGTACTCGATTGCTTCGTGCCGTCTGCCTGCGAGCCACACTGCATCTCTAGACCATAGCTATTGATCCAGAAGGCGTCATTATAAATTGCCGTTGTGTAGAGGGCCTTCGATACCTGAATGCCGTAAGTGGTATAGATACTTCCCTCGCTGGCGCTTGCCGGTGGCAAAGAGTTTGGTGTGAGGGAGTAGGGAGTGGTCGCATTAAATACGACGCTGCCATTGCTGTCGGTAGTGCCCGTAGCCATCAGCTCTCCCTGAGCCGGCGCGGTATCCCATGCCCCGCTGTGGTATGTGTGCGTGTCAAGATATACATTCACTGTGGCACCGGAAATATTCGTTCCCGCGCTAACAACCTTCACCTGTGGAAGTGGCACCAGTTTCAGGGGAACCTGCTTATTTTCTCCCGGACCGCTGAATGTTCCGTCCCAATCAGGCAGGGGCAGCACCGGGGAAGAAATATTATAGCTATAATATCCGGGCGCGGCCACCTGAAGCCCGTACGAATCATGCCAACCGTCGCCTACTGGCCATAGATCGTCTCCAATGGTGTAAGCCGGCCCTGAACCGCCATAAGGCCCAGAAACAGTATACGTTTTAGAGGCCAGGCTGCCGGTATATCCGAAATCGGATGGCCAGGTCAGCGTTACTGTGCCGCTGAATCCACTGTCAACCTGACTATAGGTGGAAATTCCATTCGCCAGTTGCAGGTAATTAAAATTTATGGCAAGATGGCAGGGTGTTTCCACATGAATCTTCTTAATAGTCGTATTATCGGTGCTGGTTACCGTAACATTCATATTGCTGTTGGAGTCTCCCGGAAATTCAATCATTCCGGAGCCGCTGAGATTGACGCTTGGCGTGTAACTGCCGGCAGATAGCCCGGCAAAAATAACACCTCCGGTGTAAACGTCCGTCGGCATATCATAAGTGACCGGCCCGGCGAGATGAAGATTGATATTGCCGACCGGGATGGGGTTGAGATCTGGATTCGGATCTGTATTCCAGCCCTTATACGTATAAACAATAATATTGCTGCCGGGAAGGTCCTGTTCCTCGCCCTCCATCGAGGCCCTGCTGTAAAGCTTGATATCCTGGTATATCTGCAATCCGTTCTTTGCGGTCACTTCTACATAAATATCCTTGTAATCGGTTTGAATCACGTCGGTATCAGACCTTGAAGGGTCTCGCGCCCACCATACGGTAGTAGTAACATGATAAGTAATACAGCTATTTGGATATGTAACATCCTGGTCATGTAAAAAGTAAGTGCTGGAAGGGTTGCCACCAATTGTTCCAATCTGATTCCAGGGCATTGATCTAACTGCCTCAAGCCTACTTTGAGCCAGGTTTGTGGCCACCACCTTGGTAATATTTTTTATATTGCCGATCTGGATAAATGAATATAAAGGAACTAGCCCTATAATCATCATTGCCACTACTAGCATAGCGACGATCGCTTCGACCAGGGTGAAACCACTCTGTTTCTGCATATTATTCTGTTTGCGCATTATTTCGTCATGCAAAGCAGTCAATTCGCATAATTCTACCATATTTTTGCATTTTAGCTCCTTTGCATAACATATTATTGCTTATTAATTTAATAATAACTATTATTTAGCCAATATTTTAAACAAGTTGAAGAGAATTAGGGTTTATTATGTTTTGGTGATATCGTTGTTCTGTCATACTGGGTATATAGTCCTAGTCTTATTATCCTATATCTGAATAGATTCCCCATCTAAATTGTAACTTAATTCTTTCTATATAATACTTTAATTCCATCTCTATGTCTACATTTTATAATATCAACTATCATATTGGCATGCTTTCCAGATCATCGGCAGGAAATCCACCGACAAATATAGAATACCGCACCGCATCTCAAAGGAATATCACTATACATCATTGTGTACTCTAAGTGGAGAACTTTTTTACTGTCAAGTTATAACAATTGTACTTCTATTGATTATGATTTTTAGCATAGACCTGCCTGCCTCGCCTCTGAGCAGATTGCCATAGTGGCCCTGGTACAAGGTGATGACCACCGGGCCAAACCTTAAGGCAAGGCCCTTCTGGATAACCGCTAGGATGAGATTCTTCAACGCCAGCAGGGAAAACGGAGCCAGGGCGCAGCTGATCCGCTATCAGGATCCGTGGATCTCCCAGCTTTCCGGCGGCCGGTCACTGACCCGGACCCGGCCGGTGATCGCCGCCACGATCACATACAGTTGCTGACGGCTGTTAGCCTTGTTCGTCAGGGTGATGGTGCCGCCGTTTGCGCTTCCTTCAAGGCATGGTATAGTTAGCATTTTTTTAGGAAAGTTGGATTCCAGGGTGAGGGAGGCGGGCAGATGGACCATGGGAGTATCGCTTATGTAAACTGCCGTTTTTTTGATCAGATAGGCGTTGCCGGGATCCTGATAGAATTGGATGCCATATGGGCTATTCTCGGCAAAAGCGCGCTGTTGAGTAGTCCGGATCTCCTGCGCCAGCCGGTCGCTGGCCAACCGCAGGTTTACCGTCGCCGTCAACCGGGTGAGGCTCAGGACTGTGCCAGCCGTCAGTCCAGCCAGTATCAATATGGCGATCATGACCTCGATCATGGTAAAGCCGGTCTCTCTACCTGGCGCCTGAATGATCTTTATTTTCATCGATTTCACCCCAGAGGGCCGAATAGTAGTTTGAGGATCTGGCCGCCCCACAACAAGGCGACCATAGTGCCCAGGGCGATGAAGGGGCCAAAGGGGATCGAGTCCTTGCGCCCTTTGATTCCGGTCAGGAGCAGAATAATTGCCAGCAGTCCCCCGGCGCAGGCCCCGGCAAACAGGCCCACCAAGCCTTGTGGCCACCCCAGGAAGAGCCCGGTCACCAGTGCCAGTTTGACATCACCCATTCCCATCCCCCCCCGGCTGATCAGGGCAACCAGGAACAGGAACCCGGAGCAGGAGACGGCGCCCAGCAGTGCCGACCAGAAGCTGGTATCCCGGACGATGAACCCGGCAGCGATGCCGAAGATGACCCCCGTCAGCACCAGGCAGTCGGGAATGAGGAAATGTTCCAGGTCGATGAAGGAGACGGCCACCAGCAGGGCGGCCAGGAACAGATACTTGAGCAGCGCTGTGACCAGCCCGAAATGAAGATACAGGATCAGGAACAGGGCGGCAGTCAGGAACTCCACCAGCGGGTAGCGCCAGGAGATCGGCGCCCGGCAGGACCGGCATCGGCCTCTGAGCAGCAGGTAGCTCACCAGGGGAATGAGGTCATACCAGGCAATCTCCCGGTGGCAGTCAGGGCAGTGCGACCGCCTGACCACGATCGATTCCCCCCTGGGCAGCCGGTAGATGACCACATTGAGGAAACTGCCGATACAGAGGCCGAACACGGTTACGACCGCTATTTCGAAGGCGGCAAATTGGGAGTCGCCAGCCAGGACACCGGCAGAGACTGCATTGATCATCATTTCACCGCAGTTTTGTGGCTGACCTGCTTACTAGGGCGCAGGCTGGAGCTAGATGATCGGGTTATCTTGCGCTGTATGCGCAAGGGCTGCTGCAAGGAGCCAGCGTTTAACGGCTGCAAGGGCACAGGCTGAGGCAAGATCTCCAAATACGGCAGTGACGAAGCACCGCTGGCTGGCTGGAATATGTTGCCGCGGCCAATCGCCCATTTTCTGATCTCCTCCAGGCTGATCTTCTCCTGTGGTGTATTCGCCATGTAAATGATGACGCTCATGGAGATCGTGACGTCGCCAGGGTTATCTAGGCCCTGGATATAGGAGTTGGGGGGGGCAGCGCTCGGGCTATTGGTAGTCTGTCCGCTGCTGACCTGCGCGCCCTGAATTTTAAACATCCTGATCTCGCTCAGATTGGGCAGGCGTTCGATATCGGCACAGAAGTTGATGATGTTGGGATAATCGCCCTGCGCCGTGATGTTCAGAGGCAATTCCTGGTAGTTTGGCTTGACGGTAATATCTCCGGGCGTGATCGACATGATCTGCACCTGGGAGGTGGCGGCCTGCAATCCCAGCAGGATCACGTTGGAGCCGTCCCGCATCTCGGTGTCGAACAGCTGGCCATACTTGTCCAGATCCAGGTTTGCCTGATTATATTGGTCCTTGACCATTTTTAGGGAATTAGCGACGCTGCGGGCGGTATTCACCTTGGCCCGCAGGTCATTCAATTCTGCGCTCATCTGCAGGTAGACCTGCACCTTCGGCACCACCACAAAATAGACTACCGCCACTAGGAGCGCCAGGGCTACGGGAATAACAACCAGCAACTGCTGCTTTTTATCCATGCAACTCATCCTTTACATAGGCAGTGATTTCAAAACTGTTGCCCCCGGTCTGGGCGGTGATCGTCTTGATCACCACATCCTTGAAGTAGGGGAGTTGCCTCATGTTCTGAACAAAGATGCCTACTGAAGGCACACTGAGTGCCATCCCCTTGACTGTGACTGTGTCGGGAAAGGGCACCGGCTCAGTATTATTCTGGGCAATGGAGGCGGCAGGGACCTTTCCGGCAGGCGTGGCCGTGCCCGTTTTGGGCTGGCTGGCGTTGGTCAGATCCAACTCCACCAGCCAGAGATCGGTCGGGGCGATGTCATCAAGTTCATAGAGCAGGCTGGACCATGTAACCTGCCGGTTCAGCAGAACCTTATAGCCAGTCACGATGCCCTGCATCATTTTGGTCTGGCCCTGCAAGGTCTGCACGTAGTTAACTGATGGTTGCAGGCTGGCCAGCTGGCTGGTTTCGGAGGCGATCTCCTGGCGCATATCGAAGTAATTCACCACAAAAAAGATAGCGGCCCCCAGCACCAGCATCGTCAAGGTGACACTGACCGCCAGAATCAATAGGCGGCGCATATCGATCAATTCTTCGCGCTGCAGATTTGGTGGCAGCAGGTTGACTTTGTACATCGGTTCGCTCATGATCCGATACCTCTCATCGCCAACCCGAGCGCCACGGCATAGCTGGGGTCGAAATTGGGAACTGGCAGCATGGCATCAGTAACGCCGATAGTCGTCTCCAGCTCGAGCATCTCATGGCAATAATCAGCAATCCCCTTAAGCTTGCTGGTTCCCCCGCTGAGGATGATCCGCTCCACGTTCAGCCCCTCCTGGGCGGAACAGAAACTCAGAGACCGGCGCATCTCCTTCACAAACTCGGTCAGCCCCTCCCGTAAGACATCCCCGATCCGCCGCAGCGGACCGCCCTGCATGTAGATATCACTGTTCCTGGAGACGCTGGACTCCCCCTTATACTGCTGGGCCTGGGCCCTTTCCAGGCCTAGAGCCTCCACTATCGCTCCAGTCAGGGCCTCGCCACCCACGGGCAACTGCCGGATAAACCTGATCGTTCCGTTTCTGACTACCACAAACCGGGAGGTCTTGGCGCCAAAATCGACCAGGGCCACCGTACCGGTAATATCTCGGCCGAAGACGCGCCACAGGGCGAAGGCCTGCAGGTCGAAGGCAGTCACCGTGAGCCCCGCCCGGGAGAAGATGCTGTAGTACTGGTAGATCAAAGTTGTAGGCACCGCCATCAGCAACACGCTCTGGCCTTCAGGCTGGCTTCCGGCAAAGTCCGGGGATGCTCCTTTGCCAGCCAGTTCTTTGGCCGGCGTGGCCAACGTGGTGTGCCTGATGATCATCTGTTCGGTGGAGATCGGCAAATTCTTGCTGATCTCGATCTCTACGGAGGCGGCCAATTCCTTATCGCTCATCACCGGAAACCGCACGCTGCGAGTGATCACCTTCTCGCCGCCGATACAGGAGACGACCTCATTTAAGGGAGAGCCGGCCTGGCTCAAAGCGAAAACCAGATCCTCCTCATTGAAACTATCCGTCCACACCCCCGCAGGGCTGGGAAAGGTGTGCTGCGTCATGACCTCCACCTGATCGTCATGGATCTTGATCTCGACCATCTTGATGGAGAAGGCCCCGACATCCACTCCCACAAAATGAGTTTTGCGGGGAATCAAATTTTGCAACAGTTTGATCATCTGTTTTCCTCTCCGCCTCAGTCTATTTGCAATCTGCCCTGTCGGTCGTCAGCATGATTGTCTGCATTCCCGAATCCTGGAGAAAATAGACCGTCACTATAATCGTTTTTACTCCGGCACCGCCGACAATGGCCGCAATCTCGTAGTCGTACTGATATAGCCGGTAGAGCGAGGTCTCATCAGGCGCCACCTCCCAGTCCCGGTCCAGCCAGGCCGTGGCCTGTGGGGCGGATGTCCCGTTATAATCCAGCACTCGCCTCACCTGACCGGAACCGGCGCCGCCGGCTATGCTCAGATAATATCCGTTATAGAGATCGTCCACGATGTTATCCCCTGTGGCTAGGACCAGTGTCCGGGCCTGACCGCCGCGGGCGATACCCATTCCCTGAAATCCACTGTCGCAGATCAGGTAGGTTGATGCGCAATCCGGAAATTGCCCGTCAGCCCAGGGCGTTCGGGGATCGATGGCCGCCACCTGGGAGTCGCTGCCATAAGAGATGATATGCCGTATCTGGCCCCTGCCACTTCCTGCAGTGATCGCTATCAGCTTGTCTTTAAGGTCTATATCCCCGGTGCCGCCCGCCAGACTAATGGTGGTATCTGTACTGCCACGAGGATTGCCGACCATGTAATAAGGAATGCCCTTGACCGCCTCCTGCAGTTGTTGAGCGGTATATAGCGCCGCTATTTTGATCCTGGCCTCACCGGCCAGCCTGGACCCCTGCACAAACATGCCCAACAGGGGAACCGCCAACGTCCCGACCATGATCAGCGCCACCATGACTTCCAAGAGGCTCATTCCGCCCTGACTATCGGTCGACCTGTTTCTGCCATCCAGTCTATAGTCACTTTTTATACAGATGGCAAGAATATTTAGAATATTACACTTTATCCATATATTTATTGTTTTACCTGCACTAGGATTAAGATTCGGCACGTTTTTATCATATCCTTCAATAAAATGATATAAATGATAATTTTAGATACAAATCTACCTCCAGCATAGGTTACTGCCAGGAGATCATGGTAACAGTGCTGGGATCACCACCGGGAACCACAGGTTTGTTTAGCTTGAACTGTGCTGTCACCGTGTAGAAACTGAAATAACCGGGGATAGATCCGGCACGATCCTTGGGCCCCGGATATTCACCAGTGCAGTTTACCGTGTACACGTCCTGCACAGGCCCGCTGTAACTGGCAGCCGATACGATCCCTCCGGCGTAAGATTCATTTACGAGGCTGGCAACATTGTTCCTGCCGCCAGCGATCATGGCGATCGCCTGGTTGATGCCCGCCTCGGCAATATAGTAGGCCTGTTTCTGCCTGGTGGCCAACAGGGCGTTGCGCTGCACGGAGATACCGGCCAACAGCACGGCCTCCCCCAGTAATAGCAGCAGCATCATCACAAACAAGGTCAGGACCATGACCTGTCCGCTCTTCCGATCATCTTCAAATAATGCCATATGGCCCCCTTTATCGATGACCCGGTTTATTCGCCACCCAAGCTCACTGCACGCCGACATATACTTTGGTGTTCAGGACGCTGGTCGAGTCTGGGTGCGGTTTCTTTATGCCCCCGCTGACACTGATAGCGACAACGTTGCTGTTGTCCAAGATAAAGGAGAGATCGCTAATATTGCTGGCCACCGGCAGCCATTTAGATTCAAACTTCTGCTCGATCTGCCGATTCACGCTATCCAGGCGGTAACCACCGGCCTTGCCCTGTCCATCAGTAAAGGTGATCTGGTGTCCGTTGGCAGCAATGAGCACCTTCCCAGCCTGGGCTCGGCGTATGCCGTTGCTCATCTTATCCATGGCAATGCGCAGGCTCTCCTGGACATCGACCTGCTGAGACACCATGGCATAACTGGTATACCCCCTGACCAGCATGACGGATAGCATCATTAATACAAATCCATAGATGGTCAGCGCCACGATCACTTCAACCAGCGAAAAACCACTCTTTTTCATTGCCCGCTCGCCGCCATTTCTTCAAAATACAATACCAGTATCTTCTATTATTGCATATACTGTCTTGTATTTACTATAGTCTGCATATTTTTACATATATTATTATTTTCGGCTGTCTTTCTTCCATATAACATCCTCGGCTCCATACGCCCGATTTCATCGGGCAGTGATTATCAACCATGTGCTGTCTATGATCAGCCAACGTCCAAATAGTTATTGACAGGAGTAGTGCTAGATACTACCATAATTATTAAATAATCGACAATCTAGGAGCAATATGATTAATCCTGAAGGTAAACAGGTGATGCCTTGTCAGGTTGTAAACAACAGACTGCCGGAAATTAGAACAGTACCATCCCTCTATACCATCCCGGCACTGGTCGTGACCGACGTGCTGGCATTGGGCGCCGCCCTGTGGTTGGCCTGGGAGGTCAGGCTCGGACTGTTGCCCATGTTCGGTTCACTGTATAACCTGGAGGTCACCGTCGATTTCTACCACCACCTGCTCTGGGTACTGGTGGTGGTACTCAGCTACCTGGCCATCGACGGCCTGTACACCTCCCGCCTGCCCTTCTGGCGGGAAACCGGCCGGGCGTTGAAGGTAATAACCCTTTCCTTCCTATTGATTCTGGCCTCGATCTCCCTGGGCAAGATGAGCGGCGAGTTTTCACGCAGCGTGCTGGTGCTCTGCTGTCTGTTCGCCCTGTTGTTGTTGCCAGTCGGCCGCTGGGCTATGAAATCCCTGCTCTGGCAACGGGGATGGTGGGACCAGCCGGTACTGGTGTTGGGCGCCGGCAAGACCGGCGCACTGGTGGCACAGGCGTTGCTCAGGGACCGTTACCTGGGCTACCAGATCCGGGGGTTTTTAGACGACGAACCCGCCAAGCAAAAATCCGGCTTTAAAGTGAACGGCGTCTGTTTTCCGGTACTGGGCGGCTTTGCAGATTACGAGCAAGTTATGGCCGAGACCGGCGTCAGCGACCTGATCGTGGCTGCTCCCGGCATGGCTTCAACAAAGCTGGTCGATCTGGTCAACTCTATTCAGCGTATTGCCTCATCCGTCACGGTGGTGCCGGATCTGTTCGGTCTGCCAGTGGAGGGAGTGAAGGCCGATTATTTCTTCGATGAGCAGATGCTCACCTTCAGACTGGGCAACAACCTGGCCAACCCGGTCAATAGAATTATCAAGCGCTGCTTCGATTTTATCATCGGTCTGTTGATCTCCATCATCCTGCTCCCGCTACTGGCTGCGATCGCCCTGGCCGTCAAGCTGGATTCCCCCGGCCCGGTCCTGTTCGCCCACCGCCGGGTCGGACGCAACGGCAGGAGATTCAACTGTTACAAGTTCCGCAGCATGGCAATTAACGCCCAAGAGGTATTATCTGATCTTTTGGAGAATAACCAAGAAGCACAACAGGAATGGCAATACCATTACAAAATAAAAAACGACCCCCGTATTACGAGAGTCGGCAAATTCCTGCGCAGTTCCAGCCTGGACGAACTGCCGCAACTGCTCAACGTGCTGAGGGGCGAGATGAGCCTGGTCGGCCCCAGGCCGATCACCGATCAGGAGATCCCTTACTTCGGCAACCACATCGAGAATTACTACCTGGTACGCCCCGGTATCACCGGCCTCTGGCAGGTCAGCGGCCGCAGCGAGATGGACTATGAACACCGGGTCAGCCTGGAATCCTGGTACGTCCGCAACTGGTCTCTATGGACTGATATCAGCTTGCTGATCCGGACATTAACTGTATTAATTTCAAAATGTGGTGCTTATTAATAACTTGACTGCTAAGGAACGGGAATTTATCCTCTGTTTTACCGAGGAAAAGTAATGAAATTTTCACTTATTCTTTGTACAATTAATAGATATGACGAATTGAATAATTTTTTGTTTTCTTTAAATACACAAATATATAACAATTTTGAGTTAATTATTGTTGATCAAAATAGTGATATGCATGTTAAATCAATTATTGCTAAATATAATTATGATATTATATATCTAAAATCTGAACCTGGTCTTTCTAAGGCCAGAAATGTTGCTCTTAAATATGTATCTGGCGATATTATAGCCTTTCCAGATGATGACTGTGAATATCCGAAAGAGTTATTGAAATCAGTGAATGACTTTTTTGTTAAATATTATGAATATGATGCTATTTCTGGACGTTCAGTTGATGCTCGTGGTCGAACTAGCGTATCCCATTTTGATATAGCTCCTGGTATCATTACAATTGACAATGTCTTTAAAAGAGCTAACTCAATTACAATATTTCTTAAGAACAAATTAGTAGAATCTACAGGGTATTTTGATGAACAATTAGGACTAGGAGCAAAATCTCCTTTTTTAGCTTCAGAGGAAATTGATTATCTTATACGGGCCATTAAGTACGGATATAAAATATATTTTGATCCCAGCATAATTATCTTCCACAATGAACCCGTCAAAGAATATTCTGAGATAATTATTCTTCGCGGATACTTCTATGGAGCAGGCTATGGCCGAGTTGCAAGAAAGCATATGCTTTCTTCAAAACATGTTTTTCTAATGTTTATTAGGCCCTTAGGCGGATTTTTATTATCGTTGTTCTTTCTTAGATGGAAAAAAGCTAGATATCATTTTTTTGTTCTAAAAGGAAGGCTTATGGGCTGGTTTGCATAGATTGTAACTATTAAATGGAGGCAGATGGTCGTAATTGAAACGCATACTCTATATAACTGCTAGAGCAGACTACGGGGGAGGCCCCGAACATCTTTATACCCTAGCAAAATCTTTAAAGGATGAATATTCCTTATATATAGCATGCCCCCATGACATTCCATATTGGGATGAATATGTGGCATTATTATCAGAATCAAGAATATGTGAAATCCCCCATAGAATATTTTCGTTTTTAAACTTAATTAAACTCATATTATTTATACGTACAAATAAGATTATTATTATCCATTCTCATGGCAAAGGGGCAGGCATTTATTCCAGATTACTTAAATTATGTCTTCCCTATTTGAAAGTAATTCATACTTTCCATGGTATCTATTATAAAGATAAAATAATATTTTCAAAGCGTCTGCATCTTTATGTTGAACAATTATTTTCTCACTTTACAGATTTTTTTATCTGCGTATCGAAGGGCGAGATGGCCGACGCTGTTTCATTGAAAATTTGTGCTGCCAATCGAACCATAGTTATTTATAATGGCATAGAAATACCAACCAGGCAAGACACTATTGATCTTGATCCTAGTTATCTGGATATAAGTAAAGACCATTTTATCGTTCTTCATATTTCGAGATTCGACTATTTTAAAAATGTTAGCCTATTAATCGATATAGCCGAACAAGTCGGTTCATGCGATTCTAGTATAATATTTCTTCTAATCGGTGATGGTCCTGAAAAATCAACACTGGAGAAATTAGCTTCTTCTAAAAGAATAGCGAATATCTTTTTTCTCGGGTTTCAGTCCCGAGCCTCCAGGTTCTTTAGTATCTCCAGTCTCTACCTGTCGACTTCCCGCAAGGAAGGCTTGCCACTCAGCTTGATTGAATCCCTAAGCATGGGTAATCCTATAGTGGCGACTGATATTCCAGGTAATGATGAAATAGTTAAGCATGGATATAATGGCTTCCTGTTCCCCTTAAACAATCCAAAAGCTGCAGGCGATTATATTTTGGAACTAAAGAATGACCCATTAAAATTAAAATCACTAAGTGAGGGCGCCATTAATTCTTTTAACGCAATATTTTGCCTGAAAACCATGTTAAATGAGTATAGAAAAATATACCAGGGAGTAGATGTATGAAAATTGCTCTCGTTCAAGATTGGGTGGTAACGCTGGGAGGGTCGGAGCGCTGCCTGCAAGCATTTCATGAACTCTGGCCAGCAGCTCCTCTCTATACTCTTGTCAGTGCAAAAGAAAGTTTGGGCAAGTTGGGATTTACCGAAACGATGGTGCATACATCATTCCTACAAAGATTTCCGCGCGCTATTAAATGGTACCGCAACTACTTACTCCTATATCCAATAACTATAGAACAATTTGATCTCTCCGATTATGAAATTATTTTATCAAGTAGCCATGCTGTGGCTAAAGGTGTACTTACCCGCTCAGACCAGCTTCACGTCTGTTATTGCCATACGCCAATTCGCTATGCCTGGGATCTTTATCATCAATATTTGCAGGAGCATTCACTTGATAAAGGACTAAAATCTTTTATTGCCCGTATGATCTTGCATTACATTCGCATATGGGATGTTTCTACTACCCCTCGCGTTGATTATTTTATCGCCAATTCCCACTATACAGCCAAACGTATTTGGAGAGCGTATAGAAGAAAAGCGGTGGTTATCTATCCCCCTGTGGATGTAGATAAATTCACCCCTATTCAAAAAAAAGAAAACTATTTTATTTTTGTATCCCGCTTAGTGCCCTATAAACATGCTGATTTGGTTGTCTCCGCTTTTACTAAAATGGGATTACCTTTATTAGTTATCGGTGATGGCCCGCATTTAAAAGAGTATCGCTCTCTTGCTGGTAAGAATGTTTCCTTCCTCGGATATCAGCCGGACGAAAAGTTAGCTGACTTGATGGCCAGGGCCAGGGCTTTGATATTTGCCGCTGAGGAGGACTTCGGCATTGTGCCTGTGGAGGCACAAGCCTGTGGTACACCAGTCATTGCATATGGAAAAGGTGGCATTATAGATACTGTAATTCCAGCTAATGGGAGCAATTGGGATCAGGCAACCGGAGTCTTTTTCTTTGAACAATCTGTTGATGTAATTATTTCAGCAGTTGGTGAATTCTTGAAATGTGAGGGTAATTTCAATATCAATATCCTCAGGCAAAATGCTGAACATTATGGAAGAGAAAGATTTAAAAAACAAATATCAGATTATGTCACAGATAAATGGCATAAACACATTTAAAGCACGAATAAGGAGCTTATTGATGAACATTTCATTTGGCAATTTGAAGCTATGGTATGAGCGGCAATTAGCAGAGGGCACTTTTAATATACGTCATTTAATTCTCTGGTTTATGGTTGCTATCTTTCCTTTGATTGTGATCCCGCATAATTATTCGATAAAGTTTCTTATGGGAATAGCTTCTCCTAACTATTACTATCTACCTAGATATATAATTTTAGGTATTATTGCTATCATTGCTTTGTTTATCTTATTAAGAGATAGAACGCAGATCAACCACCCAGCCTTTATTCCCTTATTCTTCTTCATTATATTCTCGACAATCTCTGCTTTTCTCGCCCCTATACAGATGACCGCCTGGATAGGCAGCCCTTTTCGTTATACTGGCCTAACAACCTATTATTTCTGTATTATTCTTTTTCTTTTAGCATATAAAAATAATCATACAGAAAAACTAATTTATAGTCTAATAATTACAGCAGCAATAGTATCTATATTGTCATTATTACAATACTTTGGACTGAATCTTGTTCCACATGATAAGTATTTACAATTAAGTACTGCATATAGTTTTGGAACGATGCCTCACCCAAACTTTTTAGGGACATATATGGCCTTTATATTACCGGCGGCAATTATCTTATACCTGCGTTCTAAAATGTTTTTTAATCTTCTTCTTGCATCATTAATATATACCGGTCTGCTGGTCAGTTTATGCAGGGGCACATGGATAGCATCGCTGATTGGTTTATTGATTATTACATGGTATGTTTGGCATAAGCCAGAGATGAAAAAATCTTATTGGTTGCTCTTAGGGGCTTTCGTGATTATAACACTGGCGCTGATGCCGGCGGAAAACTGGGCTCTATTGGCCAGGGTATCTTCTTTAAAAGATAGTTCTGGCTTAAATTTAAGCGACGCCGCCGGTTCCTATCGGATGTATATCTGGCGGGGAGCCTTTCATCTTTTTCTATTGTATTGGCCCTTTGGTATCGGCCCCGATCATCTTATCTATGCGCATCTGGTCACTCCTGCTCACGAAATAGCAGATAAAGCGCATAACATCTATCTAGAGATGGGTCTAACCATGGGTATTTTCACATTGTTATCTTATCTTGCCTTTATGTGCTTCTTTTTTAGAAAATGGAAAACTGAAATCAGTTTTATATTGTTAACGATGATCTCTGTATATTTAATACAGGGATTTACCAATATCGACGTGGTACCGATTATGCCCCTATTTTGGATTATATTAGGCTTTGCTTTAATAGAATAATGAACTAGAAATATAAAAGTACAGCGATCTCATTAATGAGATCGCTGTACTTTTATATTATTATCCTATTTTATTATGGTGCATCTGGTATAGTTGCCGTTGTTTCACTTGGGCCTGATTTCCCAGCAAGACCAGTACCTACTACGTAATTAGAACCATCTAGTGAAGTTATAGTATTAATTTCATACCCTGAATTAGTACCATCTGGTTTGTATTGATACTTTCTTGCTGATCCTGCTGTTGTTACAGCAGCGTTACCAACCAATTCTGTGCTTAGACCTGCTGCGGTCAGACTGGCATCATCACCTGCCGGGTAGGCATTGCTACCCGCGTTAGCCTGTGCATAGTATGAATCAAGCGCGGCCTGCATGGTAGTGATATCAGCTGTGGCTTTGGTAATCTTTGCCCTGCCGATGTAGCCGATATAGAATCTGATACCGCCAGCGATCAACACGGCGATGATGATTAGTACTACCATCATTTCCACCAGAGTGAAACCTTTTTCGTTACGGACATACTTTTTTAGATCGATCATTGTTTTTCACCCCCTCTCCCTCAAGAATGATCCCTGCCATTGTCTTACAGATATATCGGCATAATTAAAAATAAATTAAATGCTATGAAAAATATACATTCAATCCCGTATTCTGTCAATAGTACATTTATAATGTCGTTTAGGGTCGTAGATGGTTATTTTGTCCCTAGGGCGTAGGGACTCCAGACCCAGCCGACATCGCCCCCGACAGGCCGAACAGCGGCATGTAGATGGAGATGGCGATGAAGCCGATAATCAGTCCCACCCCAGCGATCATCAGCGGCTCGATGGTGCTGGACAGGCTGGCAACCATCGCCTCCACCTCATCCTCGTAGAAGATGGCCAGCTTGTCCAGCAGGGTGTCCAGGGAGCCGGATTCCTCTCCGATGGAGATCATGCTGACCGCCATCGGCGGGAAGAAGTTGCTCCTGGCCAGTATCGGCGACATCCGGTCGCCCTCCTTGATGTTGCTTCTGGCCTCGGCGATATTGTCTGCGGCCACAGTATTGCCGACGATCTCCTCAACCGTCTCCAGCGCCCGCAGCAGAGGAATACCACTTTTCAGCAGTGTCGACAGGGTGCGGGCGAACCTGGCCACCGCTGTCTTTCTGGTCATGGAGCCCACGATCGGCAATTTAAGGATGATCCGGTCAAATGCCCGGCGGCCCTGTTTGCTAGCCAATAGTTGCGAGATCCCGACGGGAAGTACGATGAATAGCAGGGGCAGGATGATAAACCAGTAATGGATCAGCACATTGCTCAGCGTTAGCATGATTTGGGTAGGCAGCGGGAGCGTGGCCCCGGCCTGCTTGAAGATGTCGACAAAAATCGGCACCACGAAGATCAGCAGGGCGATGACGGCCACCAAAGCCATGATTCCTATCAGCATCGGGTAGGTCATCGCAGACTTGATCTTGGACTGCAGAGCGTGCTCCCGCTCGAAGGTCACGGCCAGGCGCTCCATGCACTGGTCCAGGGTGCCACTGAGTTCGCCGGCTGCGAGCATACTGACGAATATATCGGGAAACTGCTCCCGGTATCTCCTGAAGGCATCGCTGAGTCCGGTGCCTTGCTCGATCTCTTTGGCCACGCTCTCGAGGATCTTCTGCAATCTCACGCCTTCTGTCTGCCTGGCCAGGATGTGCAGACACTGCAGGATCGGTATACCCGCCTGATTCATGGTGGCAAACTGCCGGCAGAAGATGGCCAGCGACCGGGCTCCGATCTTTCTCTTGAACAGTTTGTCGAGGTCAATGGTGGGCAGACTCCACTGTTGGTTGATGTTGACCACAAACAGATTGCGCGACCGCAGCAATGTGATCACTGCCGAGGTGCTATTAGCCTGCACGTTGCCGGTGATGATCTGGCCGGACAGGTTCCTGGCTTTGTAGCTGAAAGACTGAGACTGAGGCATCCGCTCTCCTCCTCGCTGACTTTCATAATGCCTGAGTTGGCTCTAGATCAGGTCTTTCTTCAGATTCTCCGGGTCCCGGGCATAGATCAGGGCATCTTCCCTGCCGATCAGTTGTTTCTGATACAGGTTCTTGAGGGAGGCATCTATTGTAGCCA
>JBEKKU010000002.1:0-55560 GCA_050010575.1 Thermacetogeniaceae bacterium
CACTGCCTCTGCCAGGTGCAAGGGCTCGATCTGCTCGGAGCCGGCCAGATCCGCGATCGTCCGTGACACCTTGAGCACCCGGTCCAGGGCTCTCATGCTGAGATTGAACTTCTGAAAAATCTTATACAGCAGTTCCTGGGGTTCCGGCTGCAGTTTGCAGAAGGTTTTGATCTGACTGCCCTTCATCTCTGCGTTGTTGATGATTCCCTCATTCTGGAAGCGCGCCTGCGCTATTTGATGAGCCTGGATCACTCTTTTTCTGATCTCCGACGAAGATTCTCCCTGGCTGTGATTGGCCAGTTCGGCAAGTTCCAGCCGCGGCACCTCTACCTGCAGATCGATCCGGTCGAGGATGGGGCCGGAGATCCGGTTGCGGTAGCGCTGCGCCTGATAGGGAGTGCAGGTGCACGGCTTCTGGGGGTCGCCGAGAAAACCGCACGGGCAGGGATTCATGGCGCCGACAAAAATGAAACTGGCGGGATAGGTAAAGGCGCCAGATGCCCGGGCGACGGTGACCACATTCTCCTCCAGCGGCTCCCTCAGGGCCTCCAGCACATCCCGGTTGAATTCGGGCAGTTCGTCCAGAAACAGAATACCGTGGGAGGCAAAGCTGATCTCCCCGGGATGCGGCACCCTGCCCCCACCGATGATGCTGACCGCCGATGCGGTATGATGGGGCGACCGGAAGGGCCTCGTGGTGATCACGGGGCTGACTTTGGGGAGCAGGCCGGCCACGCTGTAGATCTTGGCGACCTCGAGGCATTCCGCCCAGTTCATCGGCGGCAGTATGGAGGACAACCGGCGTGCGAGCAGCGTTTTGCCTGTTCCCGGCGGCCCCACCAGCAGGATATTATGGCCGCCCGCAGCCGCAATCTCCAGGGCCCGCTTGACCTTTTCCTGACCGCTGACCTCGGCGAAATCGAGATTGGAGCCGGCGGCAGCGCCGCTCAGCATGGACGCCCGCCTGTCCTCATCACAGGTGTCGCCAGTAGCAATCTCCCTCTGACCTCGTAGGAAGGAGATTATTTCAGCCAGGTGGCCGCCGCCGTACACCTGGATACCCGGCGCCAGCGAGGCCTCTTCCAGATTGATCAGGGGGACGATGAAAGCAGCGCCCGGGCGTTCAGCGGCGATATCTCCCGCCATCAAAATAATCCCCGGAACGGAGCAGACGGTGCCATCCAGGGATAATTCACCCACCATCAAAAACCGGGCTACCTGTTCCTGAGCTATCTGTTCGGTGGCGGCCAGGATGCCGATGGCGATCGGCAGGTCGAACAGGGAGCCCTCCTTTTTCAGGTCAGCAGGAGCCAGGTTGACGGTGATCCGCTTCAGGGGAAACTCCAGGCCGGCGTTCCTGATGGCTCCCCGCACCCGTTCGGTGGATTCCCTGACCGCGGGGTCGGGCAAACCTACAATATTGAATGCGGGCAACCCGGGGGATACGTCTATCTCCACCCTGACGAAATGAGTTTTCATTCCCAGACAGCAGCAGCTGTTCACTATGCCAAGCACTGACCGTATACCTCGCTTAGAAGGCCTTATTCTATTTATTATTTGCTATGTATTCGCTGCCATGGAAAGCTTTACCTGCAACTTCACTGGTAACAATGCGGCTCCTTCAGCTTAAACAGCGATGATGTCCTCTGGAAGCTCTGAAAATCATACATAACTTAACAGGTGTATAATGATAAAAAATATAAACAGGTGGGAAGGATTATTAGGCAATAGGTAAAATGTACATTATAATAATCTGCAAATGGGAGAGGTTGGTTTGAAGGATTGTTTTTACTGGGCAGCTCTGCACGCGGCCTCAGACCTGGGGCCTCGCAGCCTGTTGCACCTGTACCGGTATTACCGGTCCGGTCAGGAGGCTCTGCTGGCCAGCGCCTCAGGACTGCAGCAGGTGCCGCGCCTATCTCCCCAGGCGATCGAGCGGATCCTCTTTTTTCAGAAGTACGCCGATCCTGTGAAAACATATGAGGATCTGGCAGCGAGCGGGGTCGGGGTCGTGATGTTGGGAGACCCGGAATATCCCCAGGGCCTGGCAGAGATCGCCGATCCGCCAGCCATGCTGTATGTAAAGGGAAAATTACCGGCGCCGGCATTGCCCCTCCTGGCGGTGGTGGGTGCGCGGCAGGCCACGCCGTACGGGATGGCCATGGCCAGAGAGCTGGCTCAGGGTCTGGCGGAGCATGGCTGGGGGGTTGTCAGCGGTATGGCCAGGGGAGTGGACACTGCCGCACATGCTGGGGCCTTGGCCGGCAACGGTTATACCCTGGCAGTTTTCGGATGCGGCGTCAACGTCTGTTACCCGCGGGAGAACGAACGGTTGCGGGATCGCATCCAGACGCAGGGTGGATTGGTCAGCGAGTTTCCGCCATCTGCCAGCCCCATCGCCAGAAACTTCCCGATCAGGAACCGGATCATCAGCGGTTGCTCGCTGGGGGTGCTGGTGGTCGAGGCCGGCATCAAGAGCGGCGCCCTGATCACGGCCTACATGGCCCTGGAGCAGAGTCGGGATGTATTTGCCGTACCGGGGTCTGTAACCAGCGACCGCAGCCGGGGAACCAATGGCCTGATCAAACAGGGGGCCAAGCTGGTGGAGACCATAGAGGACGTGCTGGTGGAATATCCTTATTTACAAACGGTGAAACAGGGCCGAAGAGATGCTCAGGAAAAACCACCGGAGAAGCTATCTGGGGATGAGGGCGTTGTGCTCCGGAAATTGAGCCTGGATCCGGTGCATATCGATCAATTGGCTGAGAGCACCGGCCTGACCGTATCGATTGTCGGCGGTCTCCTGACCATGCTGGAGATCAAGGGCCTGGCCAGGAGACTTCCCGGGCATTACTTCATCAGTGAGGGGCCTGTCGCATAAAGTGGTTAAAATAGTCTTCTAAAGGTGATCAATGATGGCAAAGGTGCTTGTAATCGTAGAATCTCCCGCCAAGGCACGGGCGATCGGCAAAATGCTGGGACGGAAATACATTGTCAAGGCGTCGCTGGGACACGTAAGGGACCTGCCCAAGAGCCAGTTCGGTATCAATGTGGAGGAAGGATTCAGTCCCAAGTACATCACGATCAGGGGCAAGGGAGATATCATCAAAGAGTTGCGGGATGCCGCCCGCAAGACTGACAAGGTACTGCTGGGCCCTGACCCCGACCGGGAGGGGGAGGCGATTGCCTGGCATCTGCAGCAGATCCTCAACCTGCCTGACAATAGCCCCTGCCGGATCGAATTTCACGAGATCACCAAAGCAGCCCTGGAACAGGCTGTCAAGCAGCCGCACCTGATCAACCTGGACCGGGTAAATTCACAGCAGGCAAGAAGGGTGCTGGACCGGGTCGTCGGATATAAGCTCAGCCCCTTGCTCTGGCATAAAATCAGACGTGGACTGAGCGCGGGCCGGGTGCAATCCGTGGCTGTCCGGTTAATCTGCGACCGGGAACAGGAGATTAGAGCATTCCAATCCAGAGAATACTGGATCATTACAGCCTGTCTGCAATCCAATCACAAAACCCTGGAGGCCAAACTGCTATCGAGGGGAAAAGTCAAGTTGGAGTTGGAGAACGAGGACGCTGTCAACCTGATCTTGTCCGATCTTCAGGGAGCATCCTTCGTAGTTGCCAAGATCACCAGCCGGGAAAGAAAACGCAGGCCGCTGCCTCCTTTTACCACCAGCACCATGCAGCAGGAAGCCGGCAGGTTGCTCAATTATACCGTGCGCAAGACCATGCAGATTGCCCAGCAGTTATACGAGGGCCTCGATCTGGGGAAGGAGGGCGCCGTGGGGCTGATCACTTATATGCGCACGGATTCCCCCCGGATCTCGGAAAGCGCCCAGCTCGCAGCCCGAAAATTCATTGAAGAAACCTATGGCCAGAAATATATTCCCCCGACACCGCCTGTGTTTAAAAGCGCTGGCAGGGCGCAGGAGGCTCATGAGGCGATCAGGCCCACGAGTGCGGAGCGCTTGCCGGATCAGGTAAAACAGTTGCTGAGCAGGGATCAGTATCGCCTGTACAAGCTGATCTGGGAACGGTTTATCGCCTCTCAGATGAGTCCGGCGATTATGGATGCGACCACTGCGGATATTCAGGCCGGCGAGTATCTGTTCCGCGCCAGCGGGTCTGTGGTGCGGTTTCCGGGTTTCCTGCGAGTCTATCAAGAAACAGAGGCAGCGGAACCGGTGTTGCCGGAATTGCGTGAAGGCGAGGTGCTCACGAAGGAGGATGTCCTCCCCAAGCAGCACTTTACCCAGCCACCACCCCGCTATACAGAAGCTGCCCTGGTGAAGATGCTCGAGGAGAAAGGCATCGGGCGGCCGAGTACCTATGCCACTATTATTGATACTGTCCAGACCAGGGGCTACGTGATTAAAAAAGAAAAGAATTTAATTCCTACCGACCTGGGCTTTATTGTCGTTGACATGTTGAAGGACTACTTTCCCCAGATCGTTGACGTGGAATTTACCGCCAGCATGGAAGAAAGGCTGGATGCGGTCGAAGAGGGCGGTATCGCCTGGCAAAAAATCGTAGAGGAGTTTTACCAACCGTTTGAAGCAAATCTGGAGCATGCGGAGGAGTCGATTGAAAACATCTCCCTGGTAGAGGAGCAGAGCGAGGAACAATGTCCCAAGTGCGGACGTTACCTGACCATCAAACAGGGTCGCTATGGCAAGTTTCTGGCTTGTCCTGGTTTTCCGGACTGCCGCCATACCCAGCGCTACTATGAACGGACCGGAGCTACTTGTCCACTCTGCGGCGGGATGATCGTGGAGCTGAAATCACACCGCGGCAAGCGCTTTTTCGGCTGCAGCAATTATCCTGACTGCAGCTTTTCCACCTGGAACGAGCCCTCACCGTATGCCTGTCCGATCTGTGGTCACTTTTTAGTTTACACCAAGGGAGGGAGTAAATTGCACTGCCCAACCTGCAATAAGAAATATGAAGAAGGGGACCTAAAAGAGCCAGAACAGCAAAAAAAGGACCTAAGTCCTAACCCGATCAGTTTAAATTAATAGAATATTTTGCTATTAACACTTGTTTATGGCTGCGATATATGCTAGGATTTAGAAAAGGTATGGTATATATGGCAAAATTTTTAGACATACGGGCTGATTATAAAAACTTTCTCAAAAATCAAAAAAACCTTAGCGATAAGACAATTCTAAACTATTTGTCAGATTGCGATCGCTTTTTTACCTTTTTGTCATCATCATATATCACTGAACCTGTACATATTGATGTAAAAGTTATGCGGGAATATCTGGCCCGGCTTTATGAAGCGGGCTACGCCCGCAGCACTATTGCCCGTCACCTGGCCTGTCTGCGCTCACTGTTTCGGTATCTCTGCCAATGTCAGGTGCTTGAGGCCAACCCGCTGTTATTGTTGCATGCTCCTAAAAAAGGGAGCCGCTTGCCACAGTTCCTGTACCGGCAAGAGATTGAACAACTGCTGACGGAGCCGGATGCAGAGAGCCATTTGGGGATCAGAAACCGGGCCATTCTGGAGCTGTTCTACAGTTCCGGGCTGCGGGTCGGCGAGGCGGTGCAGATCAACATCGGGGATATCGATCTGGATCTGGGATCGTTGATTGTCAAGGGAAAAGGGCGTAAGGAACGGATGGTGCCCTTTGGCAGACATGCTGCCGAAGCCTTGAGCGTATATCTCAGCAGGGCGCGGCCGATCCTGTCGCCAGCCCCGCCTGACCGGACCGGACCGCTGTTTGTCAACTGGAGGGGACAGCGTTTGAGCACCAGGGGGCTATATCAGATCATTATCGGGTATCTGCGGCAACTGGGCATAGCCCGGCACCTGACTCCCCATGCGCTCAGGCACACCTTTGCCACCCACCTGCTGGAAGGGGGAGCGGACCTGAGGTCCGTCCAGGAGCTGCTGGGGCATGCCAGAATGTCCAGCACGCAGATCTACACTCATGTGTCTGGTGAACGCATTAAGAGAGTCTATGAAGACGCTCATCCGAGAGCAAAGCTGAAGAGCTAGAGGGGGTAGGGCGATCTTTGATTGGAACCACCATTATCGGCGTCAAGAGAAATGGACAGGTTGCGCTGGGGGGAGATGGCCAGGTAACCTTTGGGAATAACACCATCATCAAGGCCCAGGCGCGCAAGATCAGGAAGCTATACAGCGATCAGGTGCTGGCCGGTTTTGCCGGCTCGGTGGCTGATTCACTGGCTCTCTTTGATAGATTCGAACTCAAGCTGGAGGAATACCGGGGCAATCTGCTGCGAGCTGCGGTGGAGCTGACCAAGGAGTGGCGCCTGGACAAGTATTTGCGGCGGTTGGAAGCCATGCTGGTGGTGGCTAACAAGGAGCAGTTGCTGATCATTTCCGGAAATGGCGAAGTGATCGAGCCCGATGATGATGTAGCGGCTATCGGCAGCGGAGGGCCCTATGCCCTGGCTGCGGCCAGGGCGATGCTGGCCCATACCGGTCTGGAGGCGCCCCAGATAGTGCAATCAGCCCTGGAGATAGCCTCTTCGATCTGCATTTACACCAATAATTACATCAGCGTAGAAAAGTTGTAGGAGTGAGATTGTGGAGGAATTCACCCCGGCACAGGTAGTTGCTGAACTGGACCGGTACATTGTTGGCCAGGTCGAAGCCAAGAAGGCTGTAGCGATTGCCCTGCGCAACCGGTATCGGAGACGACAGTTGCCTCCTGAGCTGCAGGACGAGATCGTACCGAAAAATATCATCATGATCGGGCCCACGGGGGTTGGTAAAACCGAAATTGCCCGGCGCCTGGCCAAACTTGTGAAGGCGCCATTTATCAAAGTGGAGGCTACCAAATTCACCGAGGTCGGATACGTGGGCCGTGATGTGGAGTCGATGGTGCGCGACCTAGTGGAGGTAGCGATCCGTACTGTTAAGAATGAGAAAATGGCTGAAGTGGCAGCCAGGGCAGCCGTGCTGGCCGATGAGAGGATCCTGGATCTGCTGCTGAATTATCCAAAACGCAGAAAAACTTCCAGGAATCCGTTTGAATACTTATTTTCAGAGATGGGGGGAGCACCTACCGAGGAGGTCACCGAGGATGAGGCTCTCAAGATCAACCGTCAGTTGCTGCAGACAAAGCTGACTGCAGGGGAACTGGAAGAGTCTGTTGTGGAAATGGAGATCGAGGAAAAATCTTCCCAGTTGTTCGAGATCTTCTCCGGAGCCGGTATGGAGGAGATGGGGATCAACATCCAGGACATGCTGGGAAATATCATGCCCAAGCGTAAAAAAAAGCGCCAATTGCCTGTCAAGGATGCCCGGAAGATCTTGAATCAGGAAGAGGCCCAGAAGCTGATTGACATGGACGAGATCATTTCTATGGGGATTGACCGGGCTGAACAGTCAGGGATCGTGTTCATCGATGAGATCGACAAGATCGCCGGGCGGGAAAATAGTTCAGGGGGACCTGATGTTTCCCGGGGCGGGGTGCAGCGGGATATCCTGCCGATTATCGAAGGATCGACTGTGGTTAGCAAGTACGGGTCCGTAAAAACCGATTACATGTTGTTTATAGCTGCGGGCGCCTTTAATTCCAACAAGCCAGCAGACCTTATTCCAGAGCTGCAGGGACGCTTCCCGATCCGGGTAGAGTTGCAGCCTTTGACCAGGGACGACTTTATCAAGATCCTGACGGAGCCGGACAATTCATTGATCCGCCAGTACACGGAGCTGCTCAGAACTGAAAAAATTGAGATCGAATTTACCAGGGACTCCCTGGAAGAAGTGGCGGAGATGGCGGATACCGTCAATGCCCAAACCGAGAACATCGGGGCGCGGCGGTTATATACCATCATGGAAAAAGTGCTCGAAGACCTGTCCTTCAATGCGACGGAGATCGCTCCCAAAAAGATCACCATCGATAAGGAATATATCAGGGAGAGGCTTGCTGAAATCGTCAAGAATTATGATTTGAGCAGGTATATATTATAAAAGCGGGGGGGTAGGAGTAGATGGAGGCCTTACTTAAAAAAACCAGGACCATTAACCGGATGATGCAGATGTCTGCGGGCCAACCAGTGGATTTTAAAGCGCTCGCAGAGGTTCTGAGCGAGAACATGGAGGCTAATATCTACCTGGTGGGAAGACGCGGTAAGATACTGGCTTGCAAGTTCACAGAAAATTTTTCCTGCAGTATTATGAACGATATCATCACCTACAGCATGTCTTTTCCGGAGAGCTACAATCACGAACTACTGCAGGTCAACGAAACCGTGTCCAATCTTCCCCAGGAAAACGATTTCTGTTTCTTCAATTCCTCAGCCAAGTGTCCGTTGGCGGATAAAAGAATGACGATCGTTCCGATCATCGGCGGTGGGGAACGATTGGGGAGCCTCGTCCTGACCAGGGTCGGATCGGACCTGGACCCGGGAGACCTGGTCCTTGCCGAACATGGCGCCGTGATAGTGGGGATGGAGATCATGAGGGTTAAACAGGATCGGGTTGAGTCGGACACCAGGAAAAAAGCTTCGGTTCAGATCGCCTTGAGCACTCTGTCATTCTCGGAGATGGAGGCTGTAGAGCACATATTTTACGAGTTGGGCGGACTTGAGGGGTTGCTGGTAGCCAGCCGCATTGCTGACCGGGTGGGTATCACCCGCTCTGTGATCGTCAATGCCTTGCGCAAGCTGGAAAGCGCTGGCGTGATCGAGTCCAAGTCCCTAGGGATGAAGGGCACCTATATCCGGGTGCTCAATGACAACCTGCCGGATGAATTGAAAAAAAACAACTCTAGCAGGAAATCAGTAAAAAATCTTACAAAAGTATAATAGAAAATATGTTGTCTCTGGCAACCCACCTGTCAGAAGGGGGGATGAAATTCAATCTAATCCCGACAGAGTTTGGAGGCCGCCTTCCGGGCCGCCTAGCCACTAAATACCGGAAGTAAAATCTAGCACAGAGGTGTTATTCAATCAAATGCTACCACAAACACTAATTTATTATCTGGGAAGCATCACTTTGCTTATTGCCCTGATCGTTGCCCTGATCTGTATTATTGTTTTGCGAGATCGACGCGAACTGAAAACAAAAGAGTTGGCCACAGGACTGTCACAATTGGAAGAAGCGGCCAGGGGCTTGGAAAAGATCAGGGGCGAACTGGCGCCTGCGCTCGCTGCCCTCAAGAAGAATGAAAATGCTCTGGTTCAGGTAGGGGGGCAGCTAAAACAGATTGCCGCCGCCGTAGCCAACCTGGAGCATCGTCCGCAGCCGGTGGGAACATTAAAAGAGAAGCAGGATGAACACCGGGAACGGGATCGGGGTCCGCGGCAGCCTGGAAGAGGCAAGAGCTGGGGCGGCAACCATAGCGACGATAGGCGCAAGGAATATGTTGTCCCCGCCGGCAACTCAGGGGAAGTGGTCGCTATCAATGATGGCGAGAAGTATGCCAAGGTATCGGAGTTGGCAGCTCATGGCATGTCAGCCCAGGAGATCGCCAAAAAATTGAATGTGGGACAGGATGAAGTGACACTGGTACTGGGGCTAAAAGGGAAAAAACACTGATCAGCGCGCTAGGCCAGGTGCCGGGTACCCCGCCCAAAGAGTACCTGGGTGGCACGATTAAGTCAACTAAACTGCAGGTGGGGTTTTAACCCCACCTGTCCTGAAGTAAGTTTCCTTTATTGTCAGCCATTATTTTGTTATGTTATACTAGGCGTTAGCTAATACACACGCTGCCGATACCGGCGGGGGTCCTCCATATGAGGCCTGCCGGGAAATGAAAGCAGCGGAGGAAAAAACCAAAGGAGGATTTATCATGCCGGTAATATCAATGAAGCAGTTGTTGGAAGCGGGAGTGCATTTCGGGCATCAGACGAGGCGCTGGAATCCGAAGATGGCTCCCTACATTTTTACTGAACGGAATGGAATTTACATCATCGATCTGCAAAAAACGGTCAAGAGGATCGATGAGGCCTACAATTTTATCAAAGAGGTAGTCAAGAACAACGGCACCGTTCTATTTGTCGGCACCAAGAAACAGGCTCAGGAATCGATCCAGGACGAGGCCGGGCGGTGCGGCATGTTTTTTGTGAACGAACGCTGGCTTGGCGGCATGCTCACCAATTTCAGCACCATTAGAAAACGGGTCGATCGCCTCCGGGAACTGGATAAAATGGAAGAGCAGGGCCACTTTGAACTGCTTCCTAAAAAAGAGGTCAGCAAGCTCAAGGCCGAACAAGAAAAATTGATGAGATTTCTGAGGGGCATCAAGGAGATGCGAAATCTGCCCGGGGTGCTATTCATCGTCGATTCCAGGAAAGAGCACATCGCTGTTTGTGAAGCCAGAAAATTGGGCATACCTACAGTAGGAATCGTTGATACTAACTGTGACCCGGACGAGATTGATTACGTAATTCCTGGCAACGACGATGCGATCAGGGCTGTGCGCCTGCTGACATCCAAGATGGCGGATGCGGTTTTAGAGGCCAAGCAGGGAGAGCAGCTCCAGGCATAAAGGAAACTTAAGAGTCCTAGTGGCGGTTGGCCATCGGATGAAAACTACTGACTGTGAAGAGATAGATGGAGGGAATGAATTGATCAAGGCAGAGCATGTAAAAGAACTGAGAGAGCGGACCGGATCCGGGATGATGGAGTGTAAAAAGGCGCTGACAGAAACCAGCGGAGATATAGAGAAGGCGATCGTGTACCTGCGCGAGAGAGGCCTGGCGGCAGCGGCGAAGAAGGCCGGCAGAACCGCGAAAGATGGGAAAATTGAGGCCTATATCCATCCTGGGTCAAAGCTGGGTGTACTGATCGAGATCAACTGTGAGACAGATTTCGTGGCAAAAACCGATGAATATCAGGATTTATGCCATGAAATTGCCATGCAGATTGCTGCTGCGGACCCCGGTTATGTAGACCGCAACCAGGTTCCGGAGCAGGTGTTGGAGCAAGAAAAGGAGATCGCCAGGACACAAGCCCTCAGTGAGGGTAAGCCAGAAAAAGTAATCGCAAAAATAGTAGAAGGAAGATTGGAAAAGTTTTATCAAACTGTTTGTCTGCTGGAACAGCCTTATATCAGGGATCCCAACCGGACCGTGAGAGATCTGCTTAACGAGGCGATCTCCAGATTGGGGGAAAATATCGTCATTAGCCGCTTTGTCAGGTTTCGCCTGGGTGAAGAGGCATAGCTGACCGGAGAGGATATTCGATCCAGGTGTAGAAGATCAAAACTGGAGGGTCTTGCTTGCAAACACCCAAGTACCACAGAATTATCTTAAAACTAAGCGGCGAAGCGCTTGCCGGAGGACGAGGTTATGGAATTGACCCGGATGTGGTAAATTCCATAGCCGGCGAAGTTAGGGATATTAAGGGTCTGGGTGTGGAAGTGGCGATTGTAGTCGGTGGTGGCAACATCTGGAGAGGTGTGGCTGGAAGCACCAAGGGCATGGACCGGGCGACTGCCGATTATATGGGGATGCTGGCTACTGTGATCAACGCCCTGGCTTTGCAGGATGCCCTGGAAAAGATCAGCGTGGACACCCGGGTGCAAACCGCCATCGAGATGAAAGAGGTTGCAGAGTCGTACATCCGGCGTCGGGCTATCCGGCACCTGGAAAAGGGGCGGGTAGTCATATTCGCGGGCGGAACGGGCAATCCCTATTTTTCCACTGATACCGCGGCGGCGCTCAGGGCTGCAGAAATTGAAGCGGAAGTCATCCTCATGGCCAAAAATGTGGATGGCGTTTACGACTCTGACCCGAGAACCAATCCAGATGCCAAGAGGTTTCTGGAATTGGGGTATTTGGACGTCCTCAATAATAGGCTGGCGGTAATGGATTTAACAGCGACATCATTATGCATGGAAAACAAGATCCCGATCATCGTATTCAGCCTCAGTATCAGGGGTAATATTATGAAAACGGTGATGGGCGATAAAACCGGGACTTATGTGGGGAGGGAACTCAATGGCTAAGGAAACCCTGCAGCAGCTCGAAGATAAAATGAAGAAGACAGTAGACCTGATGGCCAAGGATCTGACGACCTTGCGGGCCGGTAGAGCAACACCGGCTTTACTTGACAAGATCTTCATCGATTACTATGGCACACCGACACCGCTTCACCAGGTGGCCACCATCTCGGTACCCGAGCCCCGCCTGTTGGTGATCCAGCCCTGGGAGCGCAATTTGGTGCCGCAGATCGAAAAAGCTATTCAAAAATCTGATCTGGGCGTTACCCCGAACAGCGACGGTTATCTGATCAGGATCAGTATTCCCTCTCTGACTCAGGATAAGCGGAAGGATTTGGTCAAAGTGATCCAGAAAAAGGCCGAAGAAGTCCGGGTGGTGGTCCGCAATTTGAGAAGAGACGGTAACGATCAGATCAAGGCAATAGAGAAGAAGGGCGATCTCTCCGAGGATGAGGCCAAGCGCACCTTGGAAGAGATACAGAAAAAAACGGACAAATATATCAAGCAGGTAGACCAGATTGCTGAGGCCAAGCAAAAAGAGATCATGGAATTATAAAGGATACTTACTTCAGGTGGGGTTCTACCCCAACTGAAGTTTAGTTGACTTATCCAGGGGCTTAGCGCCACTTATCTCCTACCTAAGCGGTAGGAGTCGTAGTGGCGGTTAGACATCGGATAGATTTGACCGGAGGCTGTTCTAATGACAGTACCTGTGCCGGACGTTGAAGGTTATGTGGTGCTAGAGGCATGCCGTATTTTGCAGCAAGCGGGTTATCAGGTGGCGGTGATCACTACCGGATGCTCCAGGCCCTACCGTGCCAGAGTGCTGCGACAACGGCAGTTGAATGAAAGCTTGATCGAGTTGACGCAGGGATTTGAGTTTTACGAAGATCCCAGTATCAACGAAAAGGAGGTGACAGATCGTGCCTTACAAGATTACTGACAAGTGCGAGGCATGCGGTTCCTGCATGGATGAATGCCCGAACGGAGCCATTGAAGAGGTCGATGGCGTCTATAAGATCAACGCCGAGAAATGTGAAGACTGTGGCTCCTGCATGGATGTTTGCCCGAACGAAGCCGTCTCCGAAGAGTAAGCGAAGACAAAGCAGTTGTTTCCCCCTCCAGGAGGGGGTTTTTCTTAAGTGTCGGGAGAGCGGGGTGAGGCCTTGATTAAAGAAGTAATCAGCAAGGCTTTTCAGGGCAACAGGAGGCCGAGCGTCCTTCAACTGCGGAAAAAACTAATCAAAGAACAACTGCCGGGTCATGTAGCGATCATTATGGACGGCAACGGTCGCTGGGCCCAGGCCAAAGGCCTTCCCAGGGTGTTCGGACATCGGGCGGGGATGGAGTCGCTCCGGGAGATCGTCAAACTGAGCAGCGAGTTGGGGATCAAGGTACTGACAGTATATGCCTTCTCCACTGAAAACTGGAAAAGACCACAGGAAGAGATCAATGTACTGATGAATCTGTTATGCGAGTATATCCAGAAAGAGCTGGACGAACTCCATCGCCAACATGTCTGCATCAGAACGATCGGTCATATTGAGGAGCTACCTTCCAAAGCTCGCTCCGAGTTGCTGCGTTCTCAGAAATTAACCGCCAATAACGATGGACTAATTTTTAATATTGCCTTGAACTATGGCGGTCGTCTGGAAATAGTGGACGCTGCGCGTAGTCTTGCTATCGAGGCTAAGTCAGGCGCCATCGATCCGGCAGCGATTGATGAGGCGTTATTCGGGCAACACCTCTACACCGCCGATCTGCCGGACCCCGACCTGTTGATCCGGCCAGCGGGCGAGTTGCGGGTGAGCAATTTTCTATTATGGCAGATAGCCTATACCGAGTTCTGGAGTACACCGGCTTACTGGCCAGACTTCCAGGACCACACCTATTTTCTAAGCGCACTAGTAGCCTTCCAAAAAAGAGAACGCCGGTTTGGAGGTCTTTAGAAAGGGGCAACGCTGGTTTTGCTGGTAAAACGTATCGTTAGCGCATTAATCGGTATTCCACTGTTAATCTATCTAATCTACGAGGGAAAGCTGATCTTTCTCGCCGGTGTTGTTTTTTTTACGCTGATAGGGATCTGTGAGTTTCGAAACCTGTTATTGCGTATAAATCTGCGCGTCCCTGCCATTATCATGTACGGGAATGGGGCTTTATTTCCGATTATAATCTACCTTTATCCCCGAATAACGCAACCGATAGCACTTTATGCCGGTATTACCTGCTTTTTAATGCTTCACCTGATCGTCATGATCAGCTGCTTTCCCAGATATTCAGCGGCCGAGATCGCCGTCTCCTACCTGGGAAGTTCCTATATCGGAATACTGACCAGCTATCTGATCCTGATGCGGTATATCAGCCCGAATGGTTTTTATTATCTTCTGTATGTGCTTATAATGACCTGGTCCTATGACACCGGAGCCTACTTTACCGGCATTCTCTGGGGCCGCCACCTTTTATGCCCCTCGCTGAGCCCTAAGAAAACTGTAGAAGGAGTGGTGGGGGGTTTGTTCTTCACTATCTGTGCTGCTCTGCTATTTCAGAGGTTACACCCCCTGTTCGCTTATTTCGACAACCTGGCGCTGGCTTTGCTGATCGGCATTTTCGTGCAGGTGGGCGACCTGGTGGAATCAACTTTTAAGAGAATGGCCGCAGTCAAGGATTCGGGTACCCTGATTCCAGGACACGGCGGGCTCCTGGATCGTTTTGACGGCCTTCTTTTCAGCGTACCGGTAGCATATTTTTATCTGAAACTGCTTTTATTCCGCTAAAGGAGGGAAGTACTTGTCCCCCCTACTAGAACGCAGTGCGCTAATGTTGATCAGGCTGGCGGCGATGATCCTGGCCGGCCTTGGTCTGTACTGGTTTTTCCGGTATTTCTGGCCGCTGGTGGCGGTGCTGATCGATACCGGTGTAAAAGTAGTGCTGCCCCTTTTTGTATCCTATCTGGTTGCCCTGATCCTGAACCCGGGGATCAATCTTATAGATCGAAGGCTGCATATTAACCGCACCTGGGGCACTATTGTGGCCCTGGTCCTGTTTCTGGCCGTGATTGGCGGACTGATCCTGCTGCTGGTATCCAACCTGATCCGGGAACTGCTGCAGCTATACCAGCAATTATCGACCATCTCCCAGGGTCTGGGGGTCATAGACATCAACATACTCATGGATAAACTGCGGCAATTGCTGACGCGGCTCCAACTGCCGCCTGATACCATTCAAAACGCCCTGCAGAATTACCAGCAGGTATTTCTGTTCCTGAAAGGTATCGTCAACTTCTTGCTGCTGCAGATGTTCTCCCTGATCATGTCACTGCCGCATTATCTCTTTGTACTGATTGTGACTATCATCGCCAGCTTCTTCTTTGCCCGGGACTACCAGTTGATCAGGGTCAACCTGTTTCGGGCGCTTCCCGTCAGACTGCAGGCGCCGGTGCGGAAAGTGGCTTCGGGTCTGAACAGGGCCTTGCAGGGATACTTGAAAGCCGAACTGTATCTCGTGCTGCTGACGGGCGTGGAGAGCCTGATCGGCCTATCGATATTGGGTCTGGGCTATGCTTACATCCTGGCTATCGTCGCTACTTTATGCGATTTTATCCCCATCTTCGGGATTGCGGCATTCTACGTGCCCTGGGCGGTCTGGTTGTTGTTTGTCGGCAATCTGCGCCTGGGCATCGGTCTACTGGTGCTATATGGTATAATTGTCCTCGTAAAGCAGTTGATCGAGCCGAAGGTTATTGCTCACAACATCGGGCTGCATCCCTTGACAACGTTGATCGCCATCTACATGGGGCTGATGCTGTTGGGATTCTGGGGGTTGGTATTGGGTCCTGCTGTGGTTATTGCCTACAAGGCTTTTTTCGAGGACGGGAAAGCAGGGACTTGATTGGATAGAAAAAATATTGTCGTACTGGGATCTACAGGGTCCATCGGCCGGCAGGCCCTGGAGGTGATCGGCTGGTGGCCGGAACGGTTCCGGCTGGTCGGCCTGGCTACAAATCGCAGTATAGACCTGCTGGAAGAGCAGGTCTTGAAGTTTGGCGTACCCTTTGCGGCGGTAACAGATCCTGCGGCTGCCAGAGAATTTGAGCAGCGCTGCCGTGGTCGTCAGGTCAACTGCCTGCAGGGCAATAACGGCCTGAGAGAATTGGCCGGGTTGCCGGAAGCAGAGATCGTCCTGGTGGCTGTCAGCGGCACCGCCGGTCTGGTTCCCACCCTTGAGGCGATCGCCGGTGGCAAGACCATCGCCCTGGCCAACAAGGAGACGCTGGTAGCCGGGGGTTCCCTGGTCATGAGCGCAGCACAGCGCCGGGGCGTTCAGGTGATCCCCGTGGACAGCGAACACTCGGCCATCCATCAGTGCCTGCAGCAAAAGGATGGCGTCGCCCGGCTGATCATCACCGGTTCCGGAGGTCCCTTCCGCGGCTGGAGGAGTGAGCAGTTGCAGGGGGTGACCCCGGACCTGGCGCTAAGGCATCCGACTTGGCAGATGGGCGCCAAGATTACCATCGACTCGGCCACCCTGATGAACAAGGGCCTGGAGGTTATCGAGGCCAGGTGGCTGTTCGGGATGGACTATCCTGACATCGAAGTGCTGATCCACCCGCAGAGTATCGTGCATGGCCTGGTGGCTTATCGGGATGGAGTGGTGCTGGCTCAACTGGGGTGGCCTGATATGCGGGTCCCGATCCAGTATGCCCTCTGTTACCCGGAACACATATCCAACTGCCTGGAACCTCTTGATCTGTCCCGGGCAGCCCAGTTGACCTTCGAGGCGCCAGACCGGAAGACATTTCGCTGCCTGTCGCTGGCTATGGAGGCGGGAACCACGGGAGGCACCATGCCGGCGGTTTTAAACGCTGCCAACGAGGTGGCGGTCATGGCTTTCCTGCGGGGAGAGACCTCTTTTTTATCAATACCAGAGGTTATTGAAAAAACTATGAGCCGTCATGATCTGATTAACTCGCCTGGACTGGAAGATATTTTGGAAGCGGACAGTTGGGCACGGCAGATTGCAGAACAAATGCTGACCTGAGGTGGTGATGAACCATGTTTATCATAATTGCTTTAGTAGTACTGAGTTTCCTGATCTTTGTTCACGAACTCGGTCACTTTGTGGTGGCCAAGCTGTCCAGGATGACAGTTGACGAATTCAGTCTGGGGTTTGGGCCAGCCATTATCAGCAAGCAATGGGGGGAGACCAGGTATTCCCTCAGGTTGTTACCCCTGGGCGGGTACAACAAGATCGCCGGTATGGAGCCTAACGACGACCGCCCCGACGGCTTTGATAAAAAGCCTCTGACAGTAAGAATAGGAGTAATCCTGGCTGGTTCGCTGTCCAATTTTCTGATCGCGGCGCTGTTATTCATCTTCACCCTGAGTTTTATCGGTCAAGCCGTGCTCTCGAACACCAATGTGATCGGGGAAGTGATCCGGAACAGTCCGGCTGAGCAGATCGGGCTCCAGTCCGGTGACCAGATCGTCCAGATTGACAGCGTCAGGACCGTGGTCTGGGATGATGTGGCCTCGGCGATTCACGCCAAGGGCCAGCAGCAGATAACGGTTACGGTGAAACGTAACAACCAACTCCATGACTTTAAGGTCGTCCCGAGGTATGACCAGGACCTGAAGATCGGCCAGATCGGCATCTCACCGACCATTGTCTGGGAGCGCCAGGGCTTTCTCTCTGCCGTCAACATCGGGCTGAAGAGCGCCATAGGGTTTGCGCGCCTGATTATTGTATCTCTCTATCAACTGATCACCGGCCAGGTGGCCATGCAGAATATCTCTGGCCCCGTGGGGGTAGTGCAGCAGATCGGGGATTCGGCGCGCAGCGGCCTGGGCACCTTGTTGATGTATACCGGGATTTTGGGGATAAACCTGGCTATCGTCAATCTCCTGCCTTTTCCGGCGCTGGACGGTAGCCGCATCCTCTTTCTGCTCCTGGAAGGATTGCGGGGCAAGCCGATCAACCCGGAAAAAGAAGGAATGATCCACCTGGTGGGATTTGCGATACTAATGGGCCTGGTGTTGCTGATCACCTACAATGATATCATGCGGTTGTTTACGGGAGGCTAGAAACATGAGGCGAAACACCAGGCGCATCATGCTGGGTAGTCTGGCTATCGGGGGCGGCGCCCCCATTTCCGTCCAGACGATGACCAAGACCGATACCCGGGATGCAGAAGCTACCATATCCCAGATCAGAGAACTGGAGCAACTTGGCTGCGACGCCGTCAGGGTGGCTGTGCCCGATGAGTTGGCAGCGCGGGAACTGGCCAGGATCAGATCGGGCATTAAGATTCCCCTGGTGGCGGATATTCATTTTGATTACCGGCTGGCGTTGCAGGCGATCGAGGGCGGAGTTGACGGGTTGCGGATCAATCCCGGCAACATCGGATCGCAGGACCGCGTGCGAGCGGTCGCCCAGGCAGCGGCGGAACACCGGATTCCGATCAGGATCGGGGTCAATGCCGGCTCGCTGGATCCGGAATTCCTTGAGAAATACGGCAGGACCGCCGTAGGACTGGTGGAAAGCGCCCTGTCTCACGTGATATTGTTGGAGCGGGAACAGTTTTTCGATATCAAGATCTCTGTAAAAGCCTCAGACGTATCTCTGACCATCGAGGCCTACCGTCTGCTCTCCGAGAGAGTGGATTACCCCCTGCACCTGGGTGTCACCGAGGCGGGGGGCCCATGGGCCGGCACCATCAAGTCGGCCGTGGGGATTGGCACATTGCTGGCCGAAGGGATCGGAGACACCATCCGGGTATCGCTAACGGGCACGCCGCACGAAGAGGTGAGGGCCGGCAGGCAGATTCTCAGGAGCCTGGGCTTGCGCCAGGGCGGTATCGAACTGATTTCCTGCCCAACCTGCGGACGTTGTCAGATCAACCTGGTAGAGATCGCCAGGGCGGTGGAGGAGCGGTTGCCGGAGACCGATCAGAGCCTCAAGGTGGCGGTCATGGGCTGTATGGTGAACGGGCCGGGCGAGGCCCGGGAGGCGGACGTCGGTATTGCCGGCGGCCGCGGTAAAGGGATGTTGTTCAAGCAGGGCCAATTGCTGCGCAGGGTTCCGGAAGAGGATCTGGTCGAGACCCTGGTCATGGAGGTCAGGCAAACGCTGGAGGAAAGGAAGAACAATCATGCGAGCGACTGAGGCATTCATTCCCACATTGAGAGAGATACCGGCAGAGGCTGATACCATCAGCCACCAGTTGCTGCTCAGGGCCGGCATGCTGCGCAAGGTAGCGGCGGGGATCTATTCCATCCTGCCCTTGGGGCACCGGGTGCTGCTAAAAATTGAGGGGATTATCCGGGAAGAGATGAACCGGGCCGGGGGTATCGAATTGCTGATGCCGATCATTCAGCCGGCAGAGATCTGGCAGCAGAGCGGCAGATGGGATGTTTACGGCCCGGAGATGTTTCGCTTGCAGGACCGGCACGAGCGCAGCTTCTGCCTGGGGCCGACACATGAAGAGCTGATTACGGACCTGGTAAGCCAGGAGATCAAATCTTACCGGCAGCTTCCCCTGATGCTCTACCAGATCCAGAACAAATACCGGGATGAGCGGAGGCCACGTTTTGGACTGCTGCGCGGCCGGGAATTCATCATGAAGGACCTGTATTCCTTCGACATCGACGAGCAGGGGCTCGATGCCAGCTATGCCAAGATGTATGCGGCCTACAGCCGCATTTTCGAGCGCTGCGGTCTTTCTTTCAGGGTGGTGGAGGCAGATCCCGGCGCTATCGGAGGGGGGGACACCCATGAGTTCATGGTGATGGCAGACACCGGTGAAGCGGAGATCGTCTTCTGCGCCGCCTGCGATTATGCCGCCGACATTGAAAAGGCCGCCTGTCCCGTGAAGGGCCAACCAACCGCTCTCGAGGCGCAGCCCCTGGAGCGGTTGCGCACGCCGGGCACGCGCACCGTTGATGAGGTTGCCAAATACCTCAACGTTCCAGCGTCGCAGGTACTGAAGATCCTATTGTACCTGGCGGATGGAGAACCCGTAGCTGTTCTGATCAGGGGCGACCGCAGCGCCAACGAGGTCAAGGTGCAAAACTATCTCCAGGCAATACGACTGGAAATAGCTGATGCTGGGGATGTGGCTGCCAAGTTTGGTTTGCCGCCCGGCTTCGCCGGACCCGTCGGACTGCAGGGCCGGGTCAGGGTACTGGCGGACAACGAGGTCAGGCGCCTGGTCAACGGGGTGGCGGGAGCAAACGAGCCAGACCACCATTACCGTAACGTGAATTATGGCAGGGACTACCAGGTCGATGCTTTCGGAGACTTCCGTATCGCCCAGCAAGGAGATGCCTGCCCCAGGTGTGGTCAACCGGTCCAGTTGAAGCGGGGTATTGAGGTGGGGCAGTTGTTCAAGCTGGGAACGAAATATAGCAAAGTTCTGGGCGCCACTATCCTAGACGAGGGCGGTAAAGAGGTCCCTGTGGTGATGGGCTGCTACGGTATCGGGGTTACCCGGACGCTGGCTGCTGCTGTCGAGCAGTGGCATGACAAAGACGGGATTGTCTGGCCTTATAGCATTGCTCCGTATGAAGTTGTAATCATTCCGGTCAGCCAGCGTGATGCCCTGCAGACAAACCTGGCGGAGGCCTTGTACCAGCAGTTGCTCGCCTCAGGCATCGACGCCATCTACGATGACCGGACCGAAAGGACTGGAGTGAAATTTAAGGACGCGGATCTGATCGGGTATCCGGTGCGGATCGTGATCAACGAGGGCTCAGTAATAGATCGACTGGTGGAAGTTAAATGGCGGGATTCGGGGATTGTTGAAAGAATTCCCCATGAAGATCTCTGCGCCTATCTTTGCAGCAAACTTGTTTCAAACAATTGCAGCGTAAGTGTTGCGGAACGCACGGCGTTTTGATATAATTTTTTATAAGCATGTTTAGTTGATTTACATCTGTCAACGAGTAAGGTAAATTCTTCGGGGAGGTTGCTGATGGAGTGGGTTCATGCCCACTCTTAAATATTATTTGATCTATGTTATGTATGTTTAAATAGGCATTGAACGGACCAGGTCGCGAACCTTTGAAAGGATCGGGAGGACGCCAAAAATGAACGCTGATTTTCTTAATGCCCTTAAAGAGATCGAAAAAGAAAAAGGCATTAGCACGGAGATCCTGTTGCAGGCTACCGAACATGCCCTGCTTACCGCATTCCGGAAAAATTTCGGTTCTACTCAAAATTGCCGGATCGAGATCAAAAGGGAGACCGGTGAAATTAAAGTTTATGCTCTCAAAGTGGTGGTAGATACTGTGTCCGACGAGCGCCTGGAGATTGCTGCCAGCGATGTTGGCGAGAACGATACCGAAGTGGCCCTCGGGGACACCGTAGAGGTGGAGGTAACACCGAAGAATTTCGGGCGAATTGCCGCCCAGGCTGCCAAACAGGTGGTCATGCAGCAGATCAGGGAAGCGGAGCGCGGCCTGATCTATGAAGAATTCCTGAGCCGGGAGGGAGATATCGTAACAGGGGTGATCCGGCATCAGGAGGCCAAGAATATTTTTATCGACTTGGGCCGGGCGGAGGCTTTGCTTGCTCCAACAGAACAGATACCGACCGAGAAACACAATCGGGGGGACCGGATCAAGACTTACGTCATTGAAGTTAAAAAAACCACCAAGGGTCCGCAGATCCTGGTTTCCAGGACCCATCCCGGATTAGTCAAGCGCCTTTTCGAATTGGAGGTCCCGGAGATCTACGAGGGGATAGTAGAACTCAAGGCTGTTGCCAGAGAACCGGGTAGCCGTTCCAAGATCGCGGTCTACTCCAGGGATGAGAACGTGGATTCCATAGGCGCCTGCGTCGGCCCGAAGGGAATGAGGGTGCAGGCGATCGTCAATGAACTGAAGGGCGAAAAGATCGATATTATCAAATGGGACAGCAGCCCGGTGGAATTCGTTGCCAACGCCCTAAGCCCGGCCAAGCCGATTGCTGTCGGGATCAATGAGGAAGAAAAAATCGCCCGTGTAACCGTTCCGGATCATCAGCTTTCCCTGGCAATCGGCAAGGAGGGACAAAACGCCCGCCTGGCGGCCCGGTTAACTGGCTGGAAAATTGATATCAAGAGTCTGTCCCAGATGCGGGATAAGGAAGAGAGCGCCAATGACCTCGACCGAGAGGTGAGCAGTAGCGATGGGTAGAATCAGGAAAGTCCCCCAACGGATCTGCGTGGGTTGTCAGCAGACCAAAAGCAAAAAAGAGTTGATTAGAATAGTCAGGACACCGGACCTGCAGGTAAAAATAGATGCCACCAGCAAGCTCTCGGGAAGAGGCGCTTACCTGTGCCGGGATCCCGGGTGCCTAGTGCTGGCCTTAACCGGAAAGAAGCTGCAGCGGGCATTGCACGTAGACCTGCCTCCGGAGATTGTGGAAAGCTTGAAGGCCCAATTGGCCGTAGAATCTCCGGCCTGATCAGGGGTGGGTAGCCTGGGCATCAGACTAATGCTAAAGAAGGGCAATATTACATGTATGTGGTGACTTGGAGGTGATTTAATGGGAAAAATTAGGATCTTTGAGTTGGCTAAGGAACTAGGAATGAACAGCAAAGTATTACTTGAACAAGTACAGCACATGGGTTTGTCTGTAAAGAGCTATATGAGCACTCTGGAGGATGAAGAGATCGGGCGGATCAAAGAGGCATTAACGAGACCAGAGAAGCAGCTTCAGCCTGCGCCAGAAAAACCGGCAGGGCAGGCTGTCAAGACTGTTAAACCGAGCCAGAATACCGGGCCTGCGAAAGCGGCTCCGAATCCTGGAACTACCAGGCCGGTTCAGGCGCCGAGTTCGGCTAAAACCGCTCAAACATCGAGTCCGGTAAGATCTGCTCAGCCTTCAGGCCCAAAGCAGACCCAGACATCAGCCCCGGCCAGACCGACTCAACCGTCCGGTACGGCCAGACCGACTCAATCATCAGCCCCGGCCAGACCGACTCAACCGTCCGGTTCCAACAGACCGTACCAATCATCGGCCCCGGCCAGACCGGGTCAAACGTCCGGTTCGACCAGACCGGGTCAACCGTCAACCCCGGCCAGACCGGGTCAAACGTCCGGTTCGACCAGACCGGGTCAACCGTCAACCCCGGCCAGACCGGGTCAAACGTCCGGTTCGACTAGGCCCGGACAGGCTACGAGGCCTACAAGGCCGACCCAAGCGGCAGGCCCCAGACCAACCCGGACTGATAACCAGGTAAAGCCCAAAGCAGCTGCGCCGGCCCCAGATACGACGGTTGTGGTTGATCGTGAGGACTACCGCAAAAAAGCCCTGGAAAGAAGAGAGGAACAGCGGCGTAGCCAGGAGCAGAGCCAGCGGAAGTTGCTTTCCAAAGTAGTGTCTCTAACGACGACCCGCAGTCATGGCAAGAGGCGGCACAAGCCGGTTGCTGCTACTCATCATCAGCACCAACCGGCAACCGAAAATGCTCTTCCCAGGACCGTCATCAGCATTGAAGAACAGGTATCGGTGCAGGATCTGGCCGTCAGATTGCAGGTAGACCCTGGTTTAGTGATCAAAAAACTGATCGAACTGGGAGTCATGGTGACGCTAAATCAGGTCATCGATGCGGAAACGGCTACCTTGGTTGCTCAGGAATTTGGCGCCAATGTGGAGATCGAAAAGAACGAGGTAGTATTAGAGGTTGGCCTGGAGGATGAGGGCGACGATGCATCAGCGCTGGAGTTGAAGCCCCCGGTGATCACCGTGATGGGCCATGTCGACCACGGCAAGACATCATTGCTCGACGCCATCCGGCAGACCAATGTTACCGCCACCGAGGCGGGCGGGATCACCCAGCACATCGGGGCTTACCAGGTTGAACTAAAGGGAAAGAAGATCACCTTTTTAGATACACCGGGGCATGAAGCCTTCACTTCCATGCGTGCCCGGGGGGCGCAGGTGACCGATATCGCCGTTCTAGTAGTGGCGGCAGATGACGGGGTCATGCCCCAGACAATAGAAGCGATCAACCATGCCAAGGCGGCTGGTGTGCCGATCGTAGTGGCTGTCAATAAGATCGACAAGCCCAACGCCAACCCGGATCGGGTTAAGCAGCAGTTGACAGAGTACGGCCTAGTCACCGAGGAATGGGGCGGCGAAACTATCTGTGTGCCGGTTTCAGCCGCCACCAAGGAGGGGATCGAGCGCCTCCTGGAGATGCTGCTGCTGGTGGCCGAGATGGAGGAGTTCAAAGCCAATCCCAACCGTCCCGCCCGGGGCACGGTGATCGATGCCAGGCTGGACAAAGGAAGAGGTCCAGTAGCCACGGTGCTGGTCGAGAAGGGCACCCTGCGGGTCGGGGATTATATCCTGCTTGGTACGGCCTATGGCCGGGTCAGGGCGATGATGGACTTCAAGGGGCGACGGGTGAAAAAGGCGCCTCCGTCAACACCGGTAGAAATCCTGGGGCTGTCTGAAGTGCCCAACGCCGGCGACCCTTTTTACGTGCTGACTGATGAAAAACTCGCTCGCCAGATCGTCGATGAACGGGTTAAGGTAAAACGCCAACTGGACAATGTGAACCCGGAAAAGGTGACCCTGGAGGACCTCTTCAAGCAGATCCGGCAGGGCAAGCTCAAGGAGTTGAACCTGGTTGTCAAGGCTGATGTTCAGGGCTCTGTAGAGGCCTTGCTGCAGTCCCTTTCGAAACTGGGCACCTCAGAAGTACGTCTGAATGTTATTCATTCAGGTGTGGGAGCAATAACAGAAACCGACGTCATGCTGGCCAGCGCTTCCAACGGGCTGATTATCGGCTTCAATGTGCGTCCGGAAGTCAACGCCAAGAGGGCATCGGAAATGCAGCAGGTGGAAATTCGTCTATACCGGGTGATCTATGAGATCCTGGATGATGTCAAGGCAGCTCTGGAAGGTTTGCTGGAGCCGGAGTTGCGGGAAGTTGTAGTCGGAAGGGCGGAAGTCAGGGATATCTTCAGCATTCCGAAAATCGGGGTTATCGCCGGATGCTACATCACGGATGGTAAAATGGTCAGGAACGGCAAGGTGCGCGTGATCAGGGACGGTGTCGTGAGCTATGAGGGGAATATCGCCTCTCTCAGGCGCTTCAAGGAAGACGTGCGCGAGGTCCAACAGGGTTACGAATGCGGAATCGGTCTCGATAAGTTTCAGGACATGAAACAGGGTGATATCCTGGAAGGATACACTATCGAAGAGATCAAGCGAATGCTCTAAATCTACGAAGGGTGAATGATCATGAGTTTTCGTCATCGCAGGCTTGCAGAGGAGATCAAACGCGAAGTCACTGCCATGCTTCAGGTAGAGCTGAACGATCCCCGGATCTGCAAACTAACCAGCATCACCGATGTCGAGGTATCCCGGGATCTGCGTTATGCCAAACTGTTCGTGAGCGTTTACGGAACCGAACAGGAACAGTCGCAGACGCTGGTAGGGTTACAGAGCGCCAGCGGTTTTATACGCACGGAGCTGGGGAAGAGAATCCGGCTGAGGTTTCTTCCGGAGTTGAGCTTTTCCCTGGACCCTTCAATCAAAAGAGGGATTGAATTGACTCACCTTATCAGTGAGGTCATGGACGACAAAAAGATTGGGGATTGATTTAGATCGGTATTCAGGGAGCGGAAGTTATTAAAACAGCCGGCAGCCTTCTCCTTGCCAGCCATATGCATCCCGACGGTGATGCCATCGGCTCTATGATCGGCTTAGGCCTGGCGTTGCGGGATATGGGTAAGAATGTTGCAGTCATCGCATCACAGCCTCTGCTGCCCTCGTATCACTTTTTGCCCGGGTCTGAGATGGTATCGACCCCGGAAGGGGTGCATGGGAAACGTTTCGATTGTGGCATCGTACTGGACTGCACCAGCCTTGATCGGTTGCCTGAAGAGGTTGGCAAGCTTTTCGACCAATGTGAGACCCTGATCAATATTGACCATCATGTAAGCAATGCTTTCTTCGGCGCTGTCAACATAGTAGACTCGTCAGCCTCGGCAACCGCGGAAATTCTCTATCAGGTGCTGTCAGCCCTGGAGATCGGGATATCTCCGGATGTGGCCACCAATCTGTATACCGCTCTGGTAACCGATACGGGTTCCTTTAGATACCAGAATACCACTCACCGGTGCCATCTGGTTGCCTCATTGCTTCTTGAGCACGGAGCAGATCACAATAAGGTGCAACAGCGCTTGAACGAGCAGAGAACGCTGGCTAGCATCCGCCTGCTGCAAAAAGGGTTGTCCACCCTGGTCCTTGATCGGGAAGGGCAGATCGCCTGGATGACGATCTCCAGGCTTTTTTGCCTAGAGACGGGATGCCAGATGGAAGAAAGCGAAGATTATATCAATTACCCGAAATCGATCGCTGGGGTGGAGATCGCCATACTCTTCAAGGAGATCGATGATCACGAGGTCCGGGTCGGATTTCGATCGAAGAACTTTGCAGACGTCGATGCTCTGGCCGGGCGGTTTGGCGGCGGGGGTCATATACGAGCCGCCGGTTGTACAGTAAAGGGTACTCTCCAAGAGGTGGAGGCACTGGTCATCGACGCTGCCAGGGGTTATCTACAGAAAAAGCGAGAAGTTTCATGAATGGTCTGATCAATATGATCAAGCCGCCGGGACCGACATCCCATGATGTGGTGCAGCGTTTGCGCAGACTATTCAACTTTAAAAAGATCGGCCATACGGGCACTCTTGATCCGGGAGCGGCAGGAGTGCTCCCGATTTGTGTCGGTCAAGGCACTAGGGTGGCGGAATTCCTGATCGACAAGAGTAAAACCTATCGGGCTGAGATTATCTTTGGCATCGAGACGGATACCCATGATGCCGGAGGCAAGATAGTCAACAGGCTACCATCTGTTTCCTTATCGTACAACCGGTTGATCTCAGTGCTCGAGAGCTTTCAGGGCGAGATCAGGCAGGTCCCTCCCATGGTGTCTGCGCTACACGTGCAGGGCCAACGGCTTTATCGGTTAGCTCAACAGGGAAAGAGCGTGGAGCGAAAACCGCGCCGGGTTATTATCTACTCCATAAAATCGCTGTGCTACTCCGATTCGGGTCATTACCCAAGCCTATTGCTGGACATCACCTGTTCCAAAGGGACCTATATCAGAAGCCTGTGCGCCGATCTCGGAAGTAAACTCGGCTGTGGGGCCTTTCTCTCCTTTCTGCTCCGCACTGCCAGCGGCCCTTTTACCATCAAGGATGCTTACACCATGGAACAGGTAGCGGACCTGTGGGAGAGGGGAGACACCTCTTTTCTGCTTCCTATTGATTATGGGCTGCTGGAGATCCCCGCCCTGACAGTAAAAGAAAAGGCTGTGGCTACTGTCAGGAATGGTCTGCCGCTGTCACCCTCGGGCATCTGCGGGGGGATCGGCAACAGCAATCTACCGCCATTTGTGCGCCTCTATGGGCCTGATGGTGTGCTACTAGCGCTGGGCCAGTTCCAGGGGCAGCCGAAGGGTGTCTGGACGTATAAACTGACCAAGGTATTTAACCTGACAGAGAGTTAAGCTGCACAAGAGAGGTATTTAAAATGAGGGTATGGCACTGTCTGGAGCCTCTTCCATATGACGATAAACAACTGGTTTTGGCCCTGGGCAATTTTGATGGCATGCACCGGGGGCACCAGGATTTATTGCGCAAGATGGTGAGTTTTGCGCGGCAGGAAGGGAAAGTACCGGCGGTATTTCTTTTTCATCCTCACCCCCAGAACTTCTTGCACCCTGACAATGGACCGAAGCTGCTCCTCGATCTGGACAAGAAGCTGGAACTGCTGGCAGGGCTCGGAATTGAAGCTGTTTTTGTCATTCCCTTTGACAGCCAGATGGCTGCGCTGGATGCCGGGGATTTTGTGAGCACGATTCTGGTGAAAAAGCTGCGGGCGGCCTCGGTCTTTGTAGGTTTTAACTACAGGTTCGGGCGCCGGGCTCTGGGCACGCCGGAACAACTGGTGAGCCTGGGTAAACAGCATGGATTTTCGGTTACCGTGATCCCGCCGGTCTTCATCGCTGGAACGCTGGTCAGCAGTACGTCTATCAGAGCCGCCCTAGATACAGGTGATATTGATCAGGCACGGCAACTGCTCGGATATTGGCCGACTATCAGGGGGATAGTAGTACAGGGTGACCGGCGCGGCAGGCAGATCGGTTTTCCTACTGCCAATGTCGCTACTGCCGGGCCGCTGCTCGTACCCTGCGCCGCTGTGTATGCAGGATCGGCAAGGATCGCCGGCAGTTGCTATACCACAGTCCTAAACATCGGTTTCCGGCCTACCTTTGTCGACAGCCAGGAACGGGTGATTGAGGCCCATCTGCTGAACTTTCAAGGATCTGCCTACGGAGAGGATATCGAGATCGAGATCTACAGGAGACTGCGATGGGAACAGCGCTTTGATTCAGCGGAGGCCCTCGTACTTCAGATTAACAAAGATATCGAGGAGGCCGTAGCAGTCAGCGCTTGGGCAGGGGTTCGCTGTTAAGATCGATTAAAATAGGTGCTATTTTCCGATTCAGGACTCACAAGATTTACATAAGCATTGATGTATGATAAGATAATTATGTAATAATTAACCTATGGCAGTAGGAAGAAACTTCCGGTTCTGCCGACAAACAACTTTAGAGCAACTGGTAGGAGGAATCTAAGTTGGTTTTCAGTACTACTGTAAAAAAGGTAATTATCGAAAAATTTAAGATCCATGAAAAGGATACGGGCTCTCCTGAGGTTCAGATCGCTCTCCTCACTGAAAGAATTACCTACCTTAACGAGCACCTGAAGATACATCGCAAGGATCACCACTCCAGAAGAGGACTGCTGAAGATGGTCGGTCAGAGGCGAGCTCTGTTGAATTATCTGAAGGCTAACGATCCCATGAGGTACAGGGTCATCATCGATAAGCTGGGATTGCGGCGGTAGCTTGGTTAAATGGTTAGCTTGTGATGACTCAGGGAGAGCGGTATACCGCTCTTTCCAATTATTATACAAGGTCTAAATTGACATCTGATTGCAGGTATAGGAGGTAGATTATGCAAGTTTTCCGCACGACTCTGGGCGGTAGAAGCCTGGTAGCCGAAATTGGCAAAGTGGCCAAACAGGCCAACGGATCGGTAATGCTCCGCTACGGCGATACTGTTGTCCTGGTGACGGCAACGGTCTCCAAGGAACCACGCCAGGGGATCGATTTTTTCCCGCTGCTGGTTGACTATGAGGAGCGTCTCTACGCGGTCGGAAAAATTCCAGGTGGCTTTATCAAGCGGGAAGGAAGGCCGAGCGAAAAAGCCATCCTCTCAATGAGATTGACCGACAGGGCAATCCGCCCCCTCTTCCCTTACGGTTTTAGAAATGACGTGCAGGTAGTAGCTACAGTTCTGTCTGTGGATCAGGACTGTTCGCCGGACGTGACAGCCATGATCGGCGCCTCTATCGCTCTCTCAATCTCAGATATTCCTTTTTCAGGGCCGGTTGCCGGGTTGGTCGTGGGCCGGATAAACGGGGAGTTTATCATCAACCCATCCCTGGAACAGGCTGAGCAAAGTGAGATGCACCTGGTGGTTGCCGGGACCAGGGACGCCGTGATGATGGTGGAGGCGGACGCCCATGAAGTGCCGGAAGAGACCATGCTGGAGGGGATTGTCTTCGGCCACCGGGTGATTCAGGAGGTCGTTGCTTTCCAGGATGATATCGTCAGCCATTTAGGCAAAACCAAGCTGGAGATTCCGATCCACCAGATCGATCCGGAGTTGGAGCGGTCAGTTCGTGAATATATCAGCGAGAGGGTGGGCGGGACTGTACGCAACCCGGACAAACTGGCCAGGCAGGACGCCATTGACGCACTGGGGCAGGAAACTGTGGCGCACTTCGGGGATGTTTACCCCGAACAGATAAAGGATATTAAAGAGATCTTTCACAATGTCTTAAAGGAGACCGTCAGGCAGATGATCCTGAACGAACAGGAGCGGCCAGACGGTAGGAAGCTGAATGAAATCAGGCCAATTACCTGCGAGACCGGGATTTTGCCGCGCACTCACGGCAGCGGCCTTTTTACCAGGGGTCAGACCCAGGCCTTGACCGTGGCCACCCTGGGAGCGGTCAGTGACGAGCAGATCCTGGATGGCATTGGCGTTGAGGAATCCAAAAGATACATGCACCAGTACAACTTCCCTCCCTACAGCGTCGGTGAAACCAGGCCGATGCGGGGGCCCGGCCGGCGGGAGATCGGCCACGGAGCCCTGGCGGAACGTGCCCTGTTGCAGGTACTGCCAAAAGAGGATGTTTTTCCTTATACCATCCGCCTGGTATCGGAGATCCTGGAATCTAACGGCTCGACGTCCATGGCCAGCGTCTGCGGGAGCACCCTGGCGCTGATGGATGCTGGTGTGCCGATCTCGGCGCCGGTGGCAGGAATCGCCATGGGCTTGGTGACTGGTGAGAACAGGTTTGCCGTGCTGAGCGATATTCAGGGTATGGAGGACGCCTTGGGAGATATGGACTTCAAGGTAGCCGGGACCGCCAAAGGGGTCACTGCCCTGCAGATGGATATCAAGGTCAAAGGGGTATCCGCGGAAGTTCTCAAAGAAGCGCTGGAGCAGGCCAGAGAGGGCCGCCTGTTCATTTTGTCCAAGATTCTGGAGGCGCTTCCGGAGCCGCGCCTAGAGCTCTCCAAATATGCTCCCAGAATAATCAGAATCACCATTGACCAGGAGAAGATCCGTGACGTGATCGGGCCGGGCGGCAAGACCATCCGTAAGATCATCGAAGATACCGGTGTGCAGATCGATATCGAAGATGACGGCCGGGCGTTTATAGCGGCGGTCGATGCCGAGGCGGGTCAAAAAGCGCTGCGTATTATCGAGATCATAACACAGGACGTAGAAGTGGGTAAGATCTACATGGGAAAAGTGACCAGGCTCATGGACTTTGGCGCCTTTGTGGAGATCATTCCGGGTGTGCTGGGACTGCCGGGCAAAGAAGGCCTGGTGCACATCTCCCAACTGGACGAGCGCCGGGTGGCGCGGGTCCGGGATGTGCTCAAAGAGGAAGACGAGGTCATCGTCAAAGTTATCGAAATAGACAGGCAGGGGCGTGTCAACCTATCCCGGAAAGAAGCGATGCGCAGTCTCGAGAAGAAAAACGAGCAATAGTTTAAAAAAGCAAACTGCTTGGTCACGTTATTAAATATCTTCCTTCCCCCGAGAATATTAATTAAGTGAGACTCGAACCGTAGGGGGTAAGGAAGTGTTTGTTTTTTATGCCCGCAAGCGATCAATGGCCGCCCTTCTTACTGCCGTCATGACCCTCATCGCAATCATCGCTATTAGCATCAGTTTCTCCGCGCATCAAAGCCAACAGGTATTCCAGCCGGAAACCCCCATCATGCGCGGCAATACGGCAAATAAATGCGTCTCCATCACCGTCAACATCGATTGGGGGGAGGAGTATCTTCCGGAGATGCTGGCGATCCTCCAAGAGCACCATGTGGCGGCTACATTTTTCATCACTGGCCGGTGGGCAAAAAACAACGGGCCGCTGGTACAGAAGATCGCCCAACAGGGGAACGAGATCGGCAACCATGGATTCTCCCACCCGCACGTCAACAACCTGTCGCTGGATGAAAACATGGCAGAAATACAGGAAACAGAAAATATACTCTACCAGCTCACCGGTCGTCATACCAAGTTCTTTGCCCCTCCCTACGGGGAGTATAACGATACGGTGCTGGACGCCGCCAACAAGTCAAGCCTGCAAACGGTACTCTGGAGCATCGACACCGTGGACTGGCAAAATCCCACCCCTGGCTGGATTATTTCACGCCTTAGCAATATGACCCACAGCGGGGCGATCATTCTGATGCACCCTACTCCAGTGACCGTCAAGGTACTGCCCGATATGATTAAAACCCTGTCCGGGCAGGGTTATGAAATTGTCTCTTTGGAGAAACTACTCTCTGAATGAAGGGCATCGATCAAACTTAACCAGGGCGTAGGAGTGGTACAGGTGAGCGGTCCGTTCTTCAGAGGAGCACGCCAGAGGCGAGGAGGCGCCATGGCGGGGCGGCACATGTTGGTTCTGCTGATGGTATTGGCATACATAGGAGCGAGCCCGCAGCCGGCGGCCGGAGAAGGATCGTCAATACCCAGGGTTTCGGCAGAGGCCGCCGTGTTGATGGATTACCAGACCGGACGTGTGCTGTATGGCTACCAGGCCTCTAAAGAACTGCCGCCGGCCAGTACCACCAAGATCATCACTGCCTTGCTGGGGTTGGAGATGGGTCAGACCGGGGAAGTAGTCACCGTCAGTCCGTACGCAGCCGGCACCGAAGGTACCAGCCTGGGGCTGCAACAGGGGCTGACGTTTGATCTGCATGACCTGATCGAGGGGGCGCTGGTCAATTCGGGAAACGACGCCGCCGTGGCGATCGGTGAACACCTGGCAGGAAACGAGAACCTGTTTGCTTCGCTGATGACTTGCAAGGCCTTGACCATCGGGGCCGTGCGGAGCAATTTCATGAACCCCAACGGGCTTGACAATCCAGAGCATTACTGCACCGCCTACGATCTGGCGCTGATCACGCGCTATGCCCTGAACAATCCGCTATTCAGGCAGTTTGTGCAGACCAGGGAAGACGTAATCTACGAGAGCAGAACTCATGCTCCCGTGCATTTGAACAATACCAACCGGTTGCTCTGGAACACAGAGAACAGAGAATTCAGAGTGATCGGGGTAAAAACAGGGACTACCAGCAGCGCCGGGCAGTGCCTGGTTGCCGCTGCGGATCAGCATGGGCAGGTGCTGGTTGCCGTGGTGCTGGGCAGTGACGACCGCTATGCGGATATTATGAATCTGCTGCGGTATGGTTATGACCAATGCAGATGGTACAAGCTGCCGAAGGATCAGGGGATGTTGTCGTTGGCGGTGGAAAAGGGCAATCGTCAGTCGATAACGGTCGCCCCTGCTGAAAACATTTGCTTTGCAGTAGCCCCCCAGGATGAATTCCTCCTGTCAAAACGGGTGGAGGTTCAAGGGATCACCAGGGCGCCAGTGCCTGCTGGCGCCTTGGTCGGCAGAGTCGGTTTTTATCTGGGTGATCACCTGATCTTCGAAACCGGGCTGAAAACCTTGACACCGATAGCAAAAAAGTCCATCCTATTTTAAGAATCTGTCAAGAGACGCAGGAGGACCAGCATGTATAAAAAAGTGGTGCTTGCCAATGGTACCCGCATTGCGATAGAAGAGATTCCCGGTGTGCGCTCGGTGGCGTTCGGCATCTGGATTGGGACCGGTTCGCGGTATGAAAGCCCTGTACAGGCGGGGGTCTCCCATCTGATCGAGCACATGCTCTTCAAGGGAACCACCAACAGAACTGCCAGGCAGATCGCTGAGGAGATCGAGTCGCTGGGAGGGCAGATGAACGCCTTCACCAGCAAGGAATATACCTGTTTTTACGCCAGGGTGCTCGACGAGCACCTGCCGATCGCCATCGACGTGCTGTCAGACATGTACTTCTCCTCTCTGTTCAAGGTAGATGACCTGGAACGGGAAAAGAAGGTCGTTCAGGAAGAGATCCGCATGTATGAAGATACCCCGGATGAGATCATCCACGACCTGTTTGCCCAGACAGTCTGGGCAAATCATCCCTTGGGACGCCCGGTGATCGGGACCATGGAATCGGTGGCCGGGATTACCCGGGACGCAGCGCTCGACTATTACCACAAACATTATTGCCCAGGCAATATGGTGCTGGCTTTAGCGGGAAATCTGAACACGGATGCAGTCATCGACAGACTGCGGCCGCTTTTTGAGGCGGCTGGAACGGCCAATCCGGAGAATGCCGCCCTGATTCCGGCCACCAGGGCGACGGTAAAACGGGTCGTCAAGCCGTTGGAACAGGTGCACTTCTGCATGGGTGCACCTGGTCCCTCGCAGCATGACGACCTGATCTATCCCCTGCAGATCATCAACAACGTTCTGGGAGGCGGTTCGAGCTCCCGATTGTTTCAAAGGATCCGGGAGGAGCGGGGCCTGGTCTATACAATCTACAGTTACTTCGCGGCATTAAACGATACCGGGCTGTTCACCATCTATGCCGGCACCAACGGGGAAAACCTGAAGGAGGTGCTGGAGCTTACCTGGCAGGAGATCGAGCGCCTGCTCGATAGCGGGATCACCGAGGATGAACTGGCGCGGACCAAAGAGCAGATCAAGGGAAGCTTGCTCCTGGCCGCGGAGAGTGTCACCCATCGGATGAACCGGCTGGGCAAATCAGAACTGATCTACGACCGCCTGATCAGTTCAGAGGAGATAGTGGAGAAAACGATGGCCGTCACCGGCGAGGATGTCCTGTCCCTGGCCAGGTCATTGCTGGCGCCGGAACGCCTTTCTATCACCATGCTGGGAGCCCTGAAGGAGGAGCAGGAATCGCTGCCCTGGCGCAAGTAGATGGTATAATTGCCACCTCCCGGACATAGAATGGCGAAAGAGGCACCGGGAGGGAGGCATAGGGGCGTGAGGCTCAGCGAGTTTGAAGGCAAAGAGATGATCAACCTATACGACGGTGGACGCCTGGGAACTATCGGGGAGTCAGACATGGTCATCGACCCCGAATGCGGAGAGATCGAGTCTGTAGTTATACCCCGTCGCTCGAACTTTTTCAACCTGTGGATGGACCGGCAGGAGATGGTGGTTCCCTGGAGCACGGTAAAAAAGATCGGCAGTGAAGTGATCATCGTCGATCTTGATCAGACTTATTCTATATACAAGCGAGACATATAAAGAGAGAAATAACGTGAAAACCCGGGTTAGAACCGGGTTTTTTTATTGACAGAAGCCGGCAAGTGTATGAGAATTAAGGGCAGATCGCGGATAAAGGTCACCGGTGTGCAGTTTTAGACGGTTTTCGAAGGGATGAAGCCTCGGGTGAATGAATTGATCAATGTGATTGTGGCGGGAGCTGCAGGCAAGATGGGCCAGGAAGTCGTCAAGACAGTCTTGCGCGACCCCGACCTGGTACTCGCCGGTGCCATTGATATTAAGGCGGCCGGGCAGGATGCCGGTAAACTGGTGGGGCTGCCGGACTGCGGCATTCTAATCAGTAATAGCTTGCAGGCAGCCTTGCATAACAACAAAGCGGATGTGCTGGTCGACTTTACCAATGCCCAGGCAGCCGCTAATAACGCCAAAACCGCTCTCAAGAACGGGATATTCCCAATTATCGGCGCTACAGGACTGGATGAGGCAGAGATTGACGAACTGCGCAAGATTGCTAAAAAAACCAAAATAGGCGTGCTGATCGTCCCCAACTTTACTTTAGGCGCCGTGTTAATGATGGATTTCGCCCGTCAGGCGGCCCGTTATTTCCCGAATGTGGAGATTATCGAACTGCACCATGATCAGAAGGTCGACGCTCCATCAGGCACCGCCCTACTTACGGCGCAGAGTATCGATAGGGAGAGAAAACCGTTTCATCAAGGCCACCCGCAAGAGTATGAGAAGCTGGTCGGAGCGCGGGGCGGGGACTGGAATGGCATCAGATTGCACAGCGTCCGCCTGCCGGGTTTGGTGGCGCATCAGGAGGTCATATTTGGAGGGCCCGGACAGATGCTGACGATTCGACATGACTCCATCAGCAGAGAGTCGTTCATGCCTGGTGTAACACTGGCCATCAAAAAGGTGCGCCAACTGCAGGGGGTTAACATCGGACTGGAAACAGTCCTATCTTAAAATAGAATCACCTACTCCTTTCCCGTCTCATATACTGTTATCGCCAATATTCAGGGAAAGGAGGGGGATCATTTGGGTATAGATCTCACCGGAATATCCATCGCGGTAATTGGAGGAGACCGGCGCCACCTGGTATTGATGCCGGAACTCGTCCGTCTCGGCGCCAGGGTAAGGGCGGCAGGATTCACTGCCTGCGATGCCTTGCAGCAGGTGGAACTGGTGGATGACCTGGAAGCTGCCGTGGCCAATGCGCAGGTACTGATCTTGCCGGTGCAGGGAACCGATCCCGAAGGCAATATCAGGGCTTTGGCGAGCAACGTAGAACTCAGGTTGACACCTTCGATCGCCAGGCTGGTTCCTACCGGCACGATATTGATTATCGGAGCGGCCCGGGAATTCATGCGGAACTGGGCAACAGCATACGGCTGGAAGCTGTTGGAGATTATGGAGATGGATGATGTGGCCATCCTGAATGCCATTCCTTCAGCTGAAGGCGCTATTCAGATCGCCATGGAGCAACTGCCGATCACTGTCCACGGCAGCCAATCCTTCGTTTTGGGCTTTGGCAGGGTGGGCAAAACCCTGGCCCGGATGCTGGGCGGGATCGGCGCAAAAACTACGATAGCGGCCAGAAAGAGTGCCGATCTGGCCAGAATCTTCGAGATGGGTTGGCGTCCCGTCCCGTTCAGCCAGCTACAGGACTTCATTCATGAGGCGGAAATAATTTTCAATACCGTTCCACAACTGGTACTCGATGAGAAGATGTTGTCCTTGCTCAGGCAGGATACCCTGATCGTCGATCTGGCAGCCTATCCTGGCGGTACCGACTTCAAGACTGCTAAGAAGCAAGGGATTGCCGCAATCCTGTCACCCGGGCTGCCGGGAAAAGTGGCCCCGGCGACCAGCGGTAAAATCCTGGCCCAAGTAGTTCCCCCGCTTATACTCCGTGAATTGCCGCAATGTTATTTACGAGGATAAGACCGAGGGGGGTGCTTGAGGTGCGACTCAAAGGGATACGCTTGGGTTTTGTCGTTACCGGCTCTCATTGTACCTTGAAAGAAGTGATTGCCGAAGCAGAAAAGCTGGCCGCGGAAGGGGCGGAGATCACCCCGGTGGTTTCATATGCGGTCAGCAATACGGACACCAGGTTTGGCAAGGCAGCGGACTGGTGCTCCAGGCTTAACGAGATCGCCGGCAAAGAGCCGATTAAATCCATAGAGGCCGCGGAGCCGATTGGCCCCGGCAAGTTGTTAGACATTCTGGTTGTTGCTCCCTGCACGGGCAACACGCTGGCGAAACTGGCTAACGGGATCGCGGATACGCCTGCCCTGATGGCTATCAAGGCCCATCTCCGCAATCAACGTCCAGTGGTGATCGCTGTCTCTACCAATGATGGTCTGGGTCTGAATGCCAGGAATATCGCCACTCTGATCAACACTAAATATATTTATATGGTGCCCTTCGGGCAGGATAACCCTGTAGCTAAACCGAACTCGCTGGTCGCCAAGCTGGATCAGCTGCTGAACACAGTTTGCTGCGCCCTGGAAGGAAAACAGCTTCAACCGTTGCTGATCCAGGCAGCAAAATGATCAAGAAAAAGGAGGACACCGCTGCTTCGTGTCAAATTTAATTATATATGCAGCAAGATTCAGAAATACAGTCTGTGCATGGGAGGATAATAAAAGATGGCAGCAGGATACCGGGTTGCGGTTGTTGGCGCTACCGGAGCGGTAGGACAGGAGATACTCCTGATCCTGAAAGAGCGCGGTTTTCCCGTAGCCGAACTGACAGTGCTGGCGGATGAGTCCTGGGATGGGAAGCAGATCAGCTTTGGCGATGAACAGCTGACCGTCCACACGGCAGTACCCGAATCATTCCGAGGGATAGAGATCGCTTTCTTTGCTACCAGTGGACCCGTCAGCGAGGTGCTGGTTCCGGAAGCGGTCAAACGTGGAGCCATAGTGATCGACAACAGCAGCACCTTCCGGTTGAAACCGGATGTGCCGCTCGTGGTTCCCGAAGTCAACCCGCAGGATGTAGCCTGGCATAAAGGCATTATCGCCAACCCCAACTGCTCGACGATCCTGTTTGTGGTGCCGATCAAGCCGCTGCACGATGCCGCTCATATCAGGAGAGCAGTGGTCTCTACCTACCAGGCGGTATCCGGCGCCGGCAGAGAGGCGATCGATGAACTGCTCCTGCAGACCAGACAGGTTGTGGATGGAGAGGCCATCAACCCCCGGATCTTTCCCTACCAGATCGCCTTCAACCTGATCCCGCATATCGACGTATTTGAGGAGAATGGCTATTCCCGTGAAGAGATGAAGATGGTATGGGAGACTCAGAAGATCCTGCATGATCCGGAGATCAGGATCTCGGCCACGGCAGTGCGGGTACCGGTGTTCAGGAGCCATTCCGAATCGGTGAACATTGAAACCGAGAGGAAATTGACGCCCGATGAAGCGCGCCGCCTCCTGGCACAGGCGCCAGGCGTGGTGGTTCAGGATGACCCGGCGTCATTGCTATATCCATTGCCGCTCATGGCGTCTAATCATGATGAAGTGTTTGTCGGCCGGATCCGGGAGGACCTGTCGAGCGAACTGGGGTTAAATTTATGGCTGGCCGGTGACCAGTTGCGGAAGGGAGCTGCCACCAACGCGGTGCAGATCGCCGAGTTGCTGGCAGGCAGATCCTGATCAAAAGAGGAGGCGGCGAGGTGAAGAAGGATTTCGGACGTGTATTGACGGCGATGATCACTCCCTTTACGGAAAGCGGCGAGGTGGCTTACGACAAAGCTGCCGAGGTAGCGCTGCATCTGATCAAAACTGGCTCCGACGGTATTGTGGTAGCGGGGACTACCGGAGAATCACCGGTGCTGACCAAGGAGGAGAAAGAAAAGCTATTTGTAGTGGTCAAAGAGGCGGTGGCTGGCCAGGGCGCCGTGATCGCCGGCACCGGATCGAACAATACGGCAGACAGCCTGAAGATGACCAAAATTGCGGAACAGACCGGCGTGGATGGGATCATGCTGGTCACTCCATATTACAACAAACCGAGCCAGGAGGGCCTTTACCAGCACTTCAGGACCATTGCCGAGGCGACTGAACTGCCGGTGATCCTGTACAACGTGCCCGGACGCACCTCCATCAACCTGTTGCCGCCGACCGTGGCCAGACTGTCGGAAGTCGCCAATATCGTGGCGGTGAAGGAGGCCAGCGGCAGTCTCGACCAGGTCGCGGAAATCCGCCGGTCGACCCCGGCCGAATTTATCATCTACAGCGGGGATGACTCCCTGACCCTGCCGATGCTGGCTCTGGGTGGCCATGGTATCATCAGTGTGGCCTCTCACGTGGCCGGCCTGCTGATCAAAGAGATGGTCGACGCTTACTTTGCCGGACAGGTGGACCGGGCCAGAGACCTGCACCTGAAGCTATATCCGCTTTTCAAGGTGCTGTTCATCACTGCCAATCCGGTGCCGGTCAAGGCTGCCGTAGAGATGATCGGCATCAAGGCAGGATCTCCCAGACTGCCCCTGGTGGCGGCAACGCCACAGGAGGCGGAGGCGGTGCGCCAGGTGCTGGCAGAATTGAACCTTTTGAAGTGACCGCGTTGCACCAATGGCAGCGTATAGCGGCTTGTATTATGGCGCAGCTTAAATTATAATTAAATGGAAAGGGAACGTTTGAATGGTGGATAACCTACCTTTCGTAAATATTATAAGGTAGGTTTTATCATGATCAAAATTATTTCGACGAGGTTAAAACATGAAAGAAGAGCAGACAATCAGCATCATTCCCTTGGGTGGCCTGGGGGAGATCGGGAAGAACATCATGGCCATCAAATACAAGCAGAACATCCTGGTGATCGATGCCGGGTTGATGTTTCCGGATGACGAGATGCTGGGAATCGATCTGGTGATCCCGGATATCTCGTATCTGATTGAAAACAAGGAGATCGTCCGGGGCATCGTGGTGACGCATGGCCATGAGGACCATATCGGCGCCCTTCCTTACATCCTAAGGGAGTTGCATGTCCCGGTCTATGCTACCAAGTTGACCCTGGGCTTGCTCGAAGCCAAGCTCAGGGAGAGCAACAACCCCGAGACCGTTAAAACCAGGTGTGTCAAGGCAGGAGATAAGGTAAACATAGGGCCCTTCGAGGTAAACTTTATCCGGGTCAGCCACAGCATTGCTGATGCGGTGGGGCTTGGTATCAAGACACCGGTAGGGACTATCCTGCACACGGGGGATTTCAAGCTTGATCAGACTCCTGTCAACAAACAGATCATCGACTATCATAAAATAGCCGAACTGGGGAACGAGGGCGTCCTGGTCATGATGTCGGATAGCACCAACGCGGACCGGCCAGGGTATACATTATCCGAACGGCTGGTCGGGGAAAAGTTTGATGAGACCTTCCGCAAGGCCGGCGAACGCATTATCATCGCCAGCTTCGCCTCCAATATCTACCGCATCCAGCAGGCGATCACCTCCGCCTACAAGTATGGCCGGAAGGTGGCGGTGGTGGGCAGGAGCATGGTCAATGTGGTCAGTATTGCCATAGACCTGGAGTATCTGGATGTTCCGCCGGGTGTACTGGTAGACCTGGATGAGATCCAGCTCCTGCCCAAGAACGAGACGGTGATTCTCACTACCGGCAGTCAGGGTGAGCCGATGTCGGCCCTGTCGAGGATGGCAGCGTCTGACCACAGCCGGATTGAAATCATTCCCGGGGATACGATCATCATATCGGCCAGCCCGATACCTGGCAACGAGAAACTGGTGCACAAGACCATCGACCAGCTGTTCCGGCAGGGCGCCGAGGTGATCTACGAACCCTCCTCGGGGGTGCATGTATCGGGGCATGCCAGCCAGGAAGAACTCAAGCTGATGCTGAATCTGGTCAAACCGAAATTTTTTATCCCTGTTCACGGCGAATACCGCCACCTGATCAGGCACGCTCAGTTGGCTGAGAGCGTGGGAATCAGCCCTGAGAATATCTTCGTGGCCGAGAACGGCGATGTGCTGGAATTCAGCGAGGACCAGGGGCGTATCTCCGGCCGGGTAACCGCCGGCAGGGTCCTAGTTGATGGTCTGGGAGTGGGCGATGTTGGCAATATCGTGCTGCGGGACCGTAAGCACTTGTCCCAGGACGGGATCTTCATCATTGTGATCACCGTGAGCAAGGAAACCGGTACCGTCATTGCAGGTCCGGACATAGTCTCCCGAGGCTTCGTCTACGTCAGGGAGTCTGAGGGACTGATCGAGGAAACCAAGGAGAAGCTTCGCTCCGTATTAAAACAGTGCGAGAACGAACAGGTTTTAGAGTGGTCCGGGATCAAGTCCAATATCCGGGAAGTAGTCAGCAAGTTTCTGTACGAACGGACTAGAAGAAGGCCGATGATCCTGCCGATCATCATGGAGGTCTAAGTCCGGCGAGAAGTTGATCACCCGGCCGGGTTGATACTCCTGTCTCAAAAAGACATAGGGATCAGTGCTCTTGATCTGGACGATCTTGCCGGTGTTCATTCCCAGCGGTTGAATGAGCAGGGTAACTCCCTGGTGTTCGATCTCCTGTAGGCTCATGGTCTCATTGTTTTCTGTCGCCCAGATTAATTCCGGTGGAACTGGCGTGTAGAGAATCAAGATCTTACCCTCCTGCAGCGGCAAAACAAGATTCAGCCCGATCGGCGGCTTTGTTCATAGTATTGAATATTTGACCGAAGTTATGCGGAAGGCTCCTTGGTGAGCCTTCTTTTGACGCCTGCTATACATTTCAGCACGGGGCAATGCACTGAAGAGCACGGTGCTCCGAATAAAGAACAAACATTAAATAGTAGAGCTGGCATATAACGGCGATGGGGTAGCGAGACAAGAAAGTGCCCTAATCGATTGGCGAACATAAAGATAAGCCGGCTGGCACCGGCTTATCTTTGTTTAACTAAAAATATGAGTTAGAGGCTCACATAAAGAGCATCCTCATCGGCATTATACTGAGCGCTGTATTTACCGGGAGCATTGAGGTTGAAATAATTAAAAAAGCCTTTTGCAAATACCTTAGTTTTCTTGACCGGAATCCCCTCTTCTTTAGTGGAAGGTCTGATCCGGACGGTGTTTGTATCCTTATCAAAGGCAAATTCCAGATACACCGGTGAATTCAACTTTTCTCTGGCGTTCTTGTTTAAGACAATAGAATTTTTCGATAATGACACGATGATGGGTGTTTTGTTCTCCTTCGGAGTTCTCGTCTTGTAAACTTCAAAAGCCAATCTATTCATCTCCTTTTACAGCTTTAATATAGTATTGCCATTATATCATCTTTTAAGCGTCGTGTGTAGAACATAAATGAAAATCAATTAAAAAAATAATGGCAAGATAAAGTGCATTATTTGTGGCCGTAACTTTAAATCCGACAAAATATTATAGTGGGAGATAGGCAATACGATAATTTCTACATCAGCTAAAGAAAAAATATTCTTTCAGATATTTACCTGAAGAGGATGATTATTAGCAGGTATGCCAATAATGCTTAAGGGCCTTGGATAGCAAGGCCTTTAAGCATTTCAGAAAAGTGTTGTGCAGTTATTTAATGAAGTCTAGGCTTTTCGGGCTGCCCCTTCTTTTTATGATTGATCATAGCGTTGAGTTTATTGACCGACTCTGCCAGACCGCCTACGGCATCGATCAGGCCGACCTCGACTGCCTCGCCGCCCAGTAGCACCGAGCCGATATCGCGAGCCAGATCTCCGGTTCTAAACATGAGTTCCCTGAACTTCTTTTCCGTAATATTGCTGTGTTTTGCCACAAAACGAGTGACCCGGTCCTGCATTTTGTCCAGGTACTCCCAGGTCTGGGGGACTCCGATCACTAGCCCGGAAAGCCTGATCGGATGGATGGTCATGGTGGCTGTTTCAGTGATGATGGAGTGTTTGGAGCTCACGGCGACCGGTACCCCGATCGAGTGGCCACCACCCAAGATCAGCGATACTGTCGGTTTGGACATGCTGACGATCATCTCGGCGATAGCCAATCCCGCCTCCACATCCCCGCCGACCGTGTTTAAAATGATCAGCAGGCCCTCGATCTCCGGATTTTGCTCTACAGCAACCAACTGTGGGATAACATGTTCATACTTGGTTGTCTTGTTCTGTGGCGGTAGTACCAGATGACCCTCTATTTGCCCAATGATCGGAAGACAGTGGATGTTTGATTTGACGGTAGGTATTTCATTTTGCCCGTATTCCTTAATCGTGTCTATTTTCCTGACTCCCTGCCTTGTTTTTCTGGTTGCCGGTTCTTCAGGCCCGGTGATAGTGGCCGGCTGACCTGGTTCCTCATCCAAGAATGTCATAGAGTATTCCCTTCTACCAGAGGTTCGGACATATATATTAATTTTAGTATGTTCGATGTTTCCCAAAAAATGCGCAGATCAGCAGTAAATGCATTTTCGTACCAGTGTAAAAGTGCTATAATCTGGTAGTAATAGTTGCCCCCAGAGGTGATGTCATGCCAAACAGGCTTAAGAGAATTAAAAAAACTGCCGATGATAAGTTAATCTATGAGATCGTCGGCATCGTCCTGCTGGCCCTGGCTGTCCTGATGCTGGTCAGTTTTTATACCCCGGCTGGGCTCATCGGCAATCTGATCGCTGCTGCACTTAAATTCTTGACTGGCGAGCAGGGCAAGTTTGGCGTGGTATTGGCTACAATCTATTTCGGAATCTGTATGAGCCTGTACCGTAAGCCCCTGAACAAACTGCCGCGGGCGGCCGGTGTCATGCTCAGTCTGGCCTTGGCGCTAACTGTCTGCCACTTTCTGCTCGCTCCAGCCAGCTTGACTAGAAATGCCATGGTCGCTCTGTTCTGGAACGCCGGCCTCAAGGGGGAGGGGGGCGGCATCCTGGGGGCTGGCATGAGTATCATGGCTGTCTATTTCTTTGCTAGAATCGGAACGATTATTGTTCTGATCTCCCTGGCAGGCATAGCTCTCATCCTGCTGACCGGTGTACCGCTAAGCAGGTTGTTCTCAGGCGCCGGCAACGGCATGATTTGCGGTTGGCGCGGCCTTAAACAGAATCTGATCGACTTCATGTACGTCGATGATGAAGAGCCCGATGACGATCATGCCAGGGTGCCAGCTGCCGGGGATGAGACTGCGAGCCAAAACCTACCCGTCATCATCGACTACGGAGCGGCCAACGCTGCGCTCAAAGAGACCGAGAAAAAGCCGCCCGATCAGACTAACAGGCCGGATATTGCCCAGCCGAGCCGTGAAGTCCGCAATAATAATGCGCCCGGCAATTATGAGAACTATGTTCTGCCCTCCTTGAACCTGTTGTCCAGATCATTAAAAGTGAAGAGTAGCCGTTTCAATAAAGAGATCCTGGAGAACGTACGGATTCTGGAGGAGACTCTGGAAAGTTTTGGGGTGAAGGTATGCGTCAGCCAGGTGCACCGGGGCCCGGCCATCACCCGTTACGAGATCCAGCCTGCTCCTGGGATCAAAGTCAGCAAGATTGTCCGGCTGGCGGATGATATAGCCCTGAGCTTGGCGGCCCAGGATGTGCGTATTGAAGCCCCTATTCCAGGCAAAGCCGCCCTCGGAATCGAAGTCCCCAACCGGGAGGTGGCCCCGGTCTACCTGAGGGAGATCCTGGAAAGCCCCGAGTTCATTGATGCTGCCTCCAAGATCACTATTGCTCTGGGCAAGGATATCGCCGGCAACCCGATCATCACCGATTTAGGAAAGATGCCGCACCTGTTGATCGCCGGAGCGACTGGTTCCGGCAAGAGCGTCAGCTTGAACTCCATCATCGCGAGCATCCTCTTCAAGGCTACCCCCAATGAGGTCAAACTGGTGCTGATCGATCCGAAGATGGTGGAATTGAACACCTATAACGGGATTCCGCACCTGCTCTCACCGGTGGTGACCGATCCCCGCAAGGCGGCGTCGGCCTTAAAGTGGGTAGTCAGTGAAATGGAGACTCGCTACGAACTGTTTTCATCCATGGGGATCAGGGACATCGCCCGCTATAATGCCCAGAGTGAGGAACACGGCAGGCAGTGTGAACCGTTGCCGTATATTGTTGTGGTGATCGATGAACTGGCGGATCTGATGATGATCGCCCCGATCGAGGTCGAGGATTCGATCTGCCGGATCGCTCAGATGGCACGGGCAGCGGGCATTCACCTGATAGTAGCCACTCAGCGTCCTTCGGTCGATGTGATTACCGGAGTCATCAAGGCGAATATTCCGGCCCGGATTGCCTTTGCAGTTTCCTCCCAGACTGATTCCCGCACTATTCTGGACATGAATGGGGCTGAAAAGTTGCTGGGTAAGGGAGATATGCTGTTTATGCCGGTGGGGGCCAGTAAGCCGATCCGGATTCAGGGTGCCTTAGTAACCGACAGCGAAGTAGAAGATATCGTCAGCTATATCGTCAAACAAGGGCAGCCGCTCTATATCGCCAGTTTTTCGGATCAGGAACAAGCGGCTTCGAACGTGGCGACCTTCGAGGATCTGTTGTTTCCCGATGCTGCCAGGCTGGTGCTGGACCAGGGGCATGCCTCCGTTTCGTTGCTCCAGAGGCGCTTCCGGATCGGATATGCCAGGGCTGGACGGTTGATGGATGTTCTTGAGGAGAAAGGAATTGTGGGCCCCTACGACGGGGCCAAGCCACGGAATGTTTTGATGACGAGCGAGCAGTTTAACAGGTATTATGGGAAAAATATATAAAGCAAAATAAACAGATATAAGGTCAGATTAAACATGTGTTAATATATATGGGACATGAAAGATCATTTAACGGCACGGGAGCAAGAAATACTCGAAATATTGAAAAGAGACCCGATGATTTCCCAGGATGAATTGGCTGAGAAATTGAAAATCACGCGTTCTTCAGCCGCAGTGCATATTTCCAACCTAATGCGCAAGGGATATATCACTGGCAGGGGATACATTTTTAATGAGCGCAGCGGGATTCTGGTGGTCGGTCTGACGGTGCTGGAGATCTGGGCCAGTTCTGGGCATCATGCAGATAACAACGCCGAGGCGGGTCAGATCGAGTTCGCTTTTGCCGGCAATGGTTGCCTGTTGGCGCTGGAACTTGCCAGGCGCCACCTGGAATCAAATCTGATCACCTTTCTGGGACGGGATGCGGTTGGGGAACAGATCTATGACCACCTGCTGCAAAAGGGAGTCAAGGTTCAAAATAGCATCCGCAGTGCCGAAACTCCAACCCGGAAACGCCTGGTATATTCAGGTCCGGAGGGTACTGCCAGTCAGGTCGAGGCCGGGGGAGGCAGTCTGACCCTGATCCCGGAGGCAATCTTGGCCAGGGAAGAGCTGATCAGAACAGCTAAAATACTGCTGATCGACGGCGATCTGCCGGCAGATACCCTGAGTTATCTGGCCTCTAAAATTATCGAACACGGTATCATCAGTTCGGCGGTCAATTGTCCGCTGAGCCTCTTGAAAGAACAGGGCTTGCTGGCGCATCCGCAGTTTTTTCTTGTCTGCACGGATGACGGCCTGGCAGCACAGATGAAAATAGTTGCGGCCAGTGAACCCGAAGAGCTGTTCCCGGTCTGCAGGCAGATCGTCGATGAGGGTTTATACGCACTGGTAGTGATCTTTAGAGATCAGGGGTTGATCTTGGCCACAGAAGATGAGACTGTGTTTCTTCCGGCATCACCACTCCAGGCGACCGGCAATACCCTGAGTGTTACTGCCGGCATTGCAGAAGGATTGGCCTCCGGTTACAGGGTGCGGATGGCGGTGCGGATGGCAATGGCGAACGAATAATGTCCGGATTAGCTCAGAAAAATATTATCAATTCCCAGGGAAGTAAAGTTAGGAGGCTGAATATGGGAATTGGCGAGCTGCTGCGATCGGAGCGCGAGAGCAGGGGTCTTACCCTGAATGATGTGGAGGACGCTACAAAAATTAGGACCAGTTACATTAAAGCTCTGGAGGCAGAAAAATTCGACGAACTTCCAGGAGAGGTCTACTGTCTAGGTTTTTTAAAGAACTACGCCAGATTTCTTGGCCTTGACCAGCAGGCGATCGCGGATCAGTACAAATCTACTCACGCCAGCGTTGTTCGGGATATCGTTCCGGCTACTTATTCCGTTCCCGATTCCCGGGTATTTACTCCCAACTACCACCCGCTGATCGAAAAGATCGCCAAGGCCGGGTCCATTTTCAAGGACCGGAGGCTGTTGCTGGGAGGAGCGGCAGTGATTGTCTGTCTGCTCCTGATCTGGGCAGTGACCGCCCTGGCTCACAGAGAGCGCCCTGTTGTGCCGGCTCCTCCTGCTCAAGTGCAGCAGCAGGAGAGTACACCGGCAAATCCCCCACAGCAGGCCGCGCTGGAGATCAAACTGGTTGGCCGGCAGGATTGCTGGACGCAGGTGAGGGTGGACGGCAAGGACAGTTTTACGGGAACCATTCATGGTGGTGAAACACAGACGTTTACTGCTCAGGCATCGGTCTGGGTCAAGCTAGGCAATGCCGGGGGCGTGGTGGTTTATGAGAACGGTGCGGAGTTGCCGCCCCTGGGCAATGTGGGCGAGGTTGTGACGCAAGAATTCACCAAGAACCCGGGAGCGTAATCGGATTGAAAACTATCGGCGTGATCAGCCTCGGCTGTCCAAAAAACCTGACCGAAAGCGAAGCCATGCTCGGCATCCTGACCAGCGCAGGATATGTGGTGACCTCCTCGCTGCAGGATGCGGAGATCATCCTGATCAATACCTGCAGTTTTATCCAGTCGGCGGTAAAGGAGTCGCTCGAGGCCATCTTTAGCTACGCCCAGTACAAAAAGAACGGCGCCTGCCGGTATCTGGTCGTTGTCGGCTGCCTGCCCCAACGGTACGGGTCAGAGCTGAGTCAACGGATCCCCGAAGTGGATCTCTGGCTGGGCGCCAATGCCAGGCCATACCTGCTCACCGCCTTAGACCGGGCGCTGGCGGGGGAATTGACGACCGAAAACGAATACGGCGCCTCCTTCCTGAAAAACCCCGGCCACACCGGGGAGGACAACTCCCCGCGCCTGCTGACGACAACTCCGGCTACTGCCTACCTGAAAATTGCCGAAGGATGTTCTCACGCCTGTTCCTATTGCCTGATACCAAAGCTGCGGGGCCGGCTGCAGAGCCGGACGCTGGAGGCCATCAGATCTGAGGCCTCACAGCTGGTCGATCATGGGGTGCGGGAGATCACCCTGGTGGCCCAGGACACCGGTGACTACGGCAGGGACCTGTACGGCAAGCCTTCCCTGGACCGGGTGGTCAGGAGCCTTACTGGCTTGCCCAAGCTCCGGTGGTTGAGGATCATGTACCTGAACCCGCACTCGCTTACGGACGAACTGCTCAGGGTGATCAGGAATGAGGAAAAGGTCTGCCGCTATCTGGACGTTCCCTTTCAACACGCCAGTGCCAAAGTGCTGGGCCTGATGAACAGGAAGGGCAGCCTGGCCGCCAACCTGCAAATTGTGGCGGACCTGAGACACCTGCTGCCGGGCATAGCCCTGAGAACGACCCTGATGACCGGATTCCCGGGGGAGGACAGGCGGTCCTTCCGGGAACTGCTCAGTTTTGTGCAGCAGGCCCAGTTTGAGAGAATCGGGGTCTTTGCCTATTGCCACGAAGAGGGAGCCCCATCATACCGGCGGCAGGAGACCGTTTCCTTCATCGAGAAGCAGCGCCGGCGGCGACAGGTGTACCGTCTGCAACGGCAGATCTCCAGGGGCGCCAACGACGACTGCGTAGGCAGGTCACTGCCGGTGCTGATCGAAAAGCAGGTTGGAGCGGGAGTCTACCTTGGACGCAGCTACAGGGAGGCCCCGGATGTCGACCCGAAGATTATTGTCAGGGGAGACGGACTCAATCCGGGTAATTTTGCCACAGTGAAGATCACCCATGCCTATGCCTTCGATCTGGCGGGGATTGTGACTGAAAACGCCTCGGATCCTGGTTTTCCAATGCTTTCATAGCAGACAGGCGAGGCAGATATGTTATAATCTTGGTCGCGGGAAGGAGGAGACGCATGCCTTTACAACAGTGGCGCATCCCGACTATTGTAGCGGCAATGCTGATCACGCTTTTGTTCTTGCTGGCCGGACAATATCTTTACGAGAGGTATTACGTCAAGGATGGTCTTGACCGGCAAATCGCCAAGGTAGCGGCTGTCGAGTCGTTGACGGTCGCCAAAGATGAAAAACCACCGTCAGTGTATATTCGCATCTCCCGTGTCAATGACCTGCAGACAGATTATCAGGGGCTGGAGAGTGTTGTTCAGAAGCAGCTGGGAACCAACTATCAGGTGGTGCTGCTGGACAATCGCACTCCCGAGCTGCAGTCCCTGTATGAGCAGTGCTCTTTTGCCATCCAGGAGGCGATCACCACCGGCGATTACCAGGCGATGCAAAAATCAGTGTCGCAGCTTGCCGCAGCCAATCATGTGCAGTCTAAAATGTCAGTCGACTCAGGCAATGTCTATCTGGAACTGAGGGACCAGCAAAACTCGGTCTATCTCTACGAAGTCATTCCGCGCCTGTCCCAGTTGGCGAATAGCGGACAGACCAAGCCGGGTGGTGAGGGATCATGATCAAGGAATTATGCCTGGGAACCTCGTTGGCAGTGCTGATCTTTCTCACCATACTGGGCGTTAACGTTATTCCCTTGCTGTTATTAGGAGGGCTCGGGGTTTTTCTCTTTCTCATGGTCGAACGCAAGGGACTGGGCAGTTCTGCGGGTAATCCCGGCTATGTGCAGCCGGTCAGTTTCACCTTTGACGATATTGGTGGACAGGCCTCAGCAAAACAGGAACTGAAAGAGGCCCTGGATTTCGTGCTGCATGCCACCGAAATTGTAGAGATGGGGATCCGCCCACTGAAGGGGATTCTGTTGACGGGTCCGCCGGGCACCGGGAAGACGCTGCTGGCGAAAGCGTCAGCCGCCTACACGAACTCGGTGTTCCTGGCCGCCTCTGGCAGCGAATTTATCGAAGTCTACGCTGGTGTCGGCGCCCAGCGGGTCAGGCAGTTGTTCAAATCTGCCAGGGATCGTGCCGTCAGGGAGAAGAAGGGCGGGGCGATCATCTTTATCGACGAGATCGAGGTGCTGGGCAACAAACGTGGGACGCATACCGGGCATATGGAGTACGACCAGACCCTCAACCAGCTACTGGTGGAAATGGACGGCCTGCGCACCGAGGAGCGCGCCAGGCTGCTGGTCATCGGTGCTACCAACCGGGAGGACATGCTGGACCCGGCCCTGCTCAGGCCAGGCAGATTTGACCGGATCGTCAACATCGATCTGCCGGATAAGGCAGCGCGCTACAGCATCCTGAAACTGCACTGCCGGAACAAGCCGCTGGGAGAGGATGTGGACCTCGAGCAGATCGCCCAGGAGAGTTTTGGGTTCTCCGGGGCGCATCTGGAGAGCGTCACCAACGAGGCGGCGATCCTGGCCCTGCGTGAGAGCTTGCCGGTGATCTCCAACAGCCATTTCAAGGAAGCTGTGGATAAGGTGATGATGGGTGAGAAGCTCGACCGCAAACCCAACCAGGAAGAGTTATACCGGATTGCCGTGCACGAAGCCGGTCACGCCATCATGAGCGAGTTGTTGAGACCGGGCTCGGTATCCCACCTGACCGTCACCAATAGGGGCCGGGCGCTGGGCTATATGCGGCAGATTCCGGAGGATGATCTCTACCTCTACACGAGGGATTATCTGGAAAGGCAGATCCAGGTGTACCTGGCAGGGGCAGTGTCGGAGAGCATCATACTGGGTTCTCAGAGCACCGGATCAACCAGCGACTTCAACCAGTCTGTGCAGGTGGCGCGGCAGATCATCACGGCAGGCCTGTCGCCTCTGGGGATTGTCTGCGAGGAGATCATGTCCAAGGATCTGTTGCACCAGACCATCCAGGAGATCATCGCACAGCAGGAGCAAGAAGTGGCAACAATCCTGAACGCCCACCTGGAGATTGTCAAGGAGGTCTCCAGGCTGCTGCTGGAAGAGGAATATATTTCAGGATCCACTTTACAGGAGCATATCGAACAGGCTAAACTGCGATCACAGGTATTAAATTAATCCGGGGACAGATCGCCAATGTACAAGGCAGAAATTATCGCCATCGGTGACGAATTGTTGCGCGGTGACGTGGTCAACACCACTGCGCCCTTCATCCTTGACCAGGTCCGGGAGTTGGGATACGAACTGATCAGGATCACCACCGTCGGCGATGAGAGTGACCGGATTGTCAAAGCCGTTCAGGAAGCCATTGGCGCCGCGGAGATCATCTTTCTCACCGGCGGTCTGGGGCCGACACCGGATGACATCACCAGGGAATCCCTGGCCAGAGCGATCAACCAGCCCCTGGAATTTCAGGCGGATCTCTGGCGGGAGATTCAGGATCTGTTTTGCCGAAGAGGCAGGGAAACTCCGCCTGCCAATATCAATCAGGCATATCTGCCCTTACACGCACAGGCAGTTCCCAACGCTCTGGGGACTGCCTGTGGCATTCTCGTAGAGTATCAGTCTACCGCCATCATTGTGCTGCCGGGCCCTCCCCAGGAGTTGCGCCGGATGTTTCAGGACACGATACGGCCCTATCTGGAGCGTCGGTATCCGGTCGATCCCCAGGGAAGGCAACAGAGCCGTATCTTCAAGGTATTTGGCATCGGGGAATCAGAGGTCATGGAACGGGTCCAGAACCTATTGGCTGCCACCCGGGACACTGGAATCAGGTTCGGTTTTTACCCCAGAAATGGGGAGGTGCACATCGTTCTCAAGACGATGGGCGGCGAAGATAAGGACAGGACATTGCTGGACCACCTGTCAGGATCCCTGAGCAACTTGCTGGGTGACGACCTCTACGGCACCGGGGATGATACCCTGCCGGCCGTGACCGGCGATCTGTTGAGGTCATATCGCCAGACAGTGGGAACTGCAGAGTCCTGCACCGGGGGCCTGATCGCCCATTATCTGACCGGTACGCCCGGTAGTTCCGAGTATTTCCGGGGCGGTATCATCGCCTATAATGCTGATGTCAAGGAGAAAATGCTGGGGGTTCGCCAAAAGACCATCGACACCTTTGGGGTGGTCAGCGAGCAGACCGTGATCGAGATGGCGACTGGCGCCCGGTCAGCTCTGGGCGTTGATTTTGGGCTTGCCACCACCGGATTGGCAGGACCCTCCGGAGGCACCGAAGAAACCCCCGTGGGCACAGTCTACGTTGGCCTGGCGGCGCCTGATGGCACCACTGCCCTCAGATTATGCTGGCCTAGAGTGAGCCGCAGCCTGGTCAAGGCCATCGCATCAAAGAAGGCTATCGATCTGCTGCGCCGGCGTCTGATCAATCGATACGGAGAGGATTAACATCACCGAACAGAATATCCGCTCTTTTATTGCCATTCAATTGCCTCAGCCACTAAGATCGGAGATCGCCAGACTGGCCGCGCCATGGCGCGCTTTGCCAGTGAATGTCAAGTGGGTGCCGGAGCAGAACTATCATCTCACCCTCAAATTTTTGGGTTCCATCACGCCGGGCGAGGGCCAGGCCCTGAGCAAGCATCTGCAGGCCCTGGCCCTCAGAAGCAGCTTCCTTCTCTCTGTCGGGGGCTGGGGCATGTTCCCCAGCATCAAGCGCCCTAACGTGTTCTGGATGGGCATGGGCGGAGAGTTGGAGGCATTACAGGATCTTTGGAGGGAGCTGGATGACCGGCTGTCTGCAAGCGGTTACCCCCGGGACCGGCACTTTCATCCGCACCTCACCCTCGGCCGGTTTCGTTCTCCCGCCAACGTGGACAGCCTGGTCGCCAGGCTGCAGCAGACGCCGGCCCTGAACCACGTAGGCACTTTTCCAGTCAATTCCCTGCAGCTGATGGAGAGCAAGCTGGGGCCTGCAGGCCCCAGCTACCGGGCGCTCTCCTCCTATGAATTCAAAGCTTAAAAATAGGTATTATCTCCAAATATTAGATTGACAACTGACTAATGGCAAAATATACTTAAATATAATCGAACATTTGTTTTGAAATAGGGGGAGGATCATGAACGACGAGAAAACCAAGGCTCTGGACCTGGCGCTAACCCAGATTGAAAGGTCATTCGGCAAGGGCTCGATCATGCGCCTGGGAGAAAAGCCGTTAACTAACATCGATGTGATTCCGACCGGCAGCCTGGCCCTGGACCAAGCTTTAGGGGTAGGAGGAGTTCCCCGCGGCCGGGTGATCGAGATCTACGGGCCTGAATCTTCCGGCAAAACCACAGTCGCCCTCCATATCATTGCCGAGGCCCAGAAAAACGGCGGCACGGCCGCTTTTATTGATGCCGAGCATGCCCTCGATCCACTATATGCTAAAAATCTGGGAGTCGATATCGACAACATGCTGGTTTCCCAGCCCGATACCGGTGAACAGGCCCTGGAGATCGTGGAAACCCTGGTCAGGAGTGGAGCCCTGGACGTGGTGGTGATCGATTCGGTCGCCGCTCTGGTGCCCAGAGCCGAACTGGAGGGAGAGATGGGGGACGCTCACGTCGGTCTTCAGGCCCGCCTGATGTCCCAGGCCTTGCGGAAACTGACCGGCGCCATCAGCAAGTCCCGCACCACAGCGATCTTTATCAATCAGATCCGGGAAAAAGTGGGAGTCATGTTTGGCAACCCCGAGATCACGTCTGGGGGGCGCGCCCTGAAATTCTACGCCTCGGTTCGTCTGGAGATCAAAAAGATCGACGTTATCAAGCAGGGCACGGATGTGGTGGGCAACCATTGCCGGGCCAAGGTAGTGAAAAACAAGGTGGCTCCTCCCTTCAAGCAGGCGGAGTTTGACATCATGTATGGGCAGGGGATATCCCGCGAGGGAGGGCTGATCGACATCGGCCTCAATCTGAACATTATCAACAAATCCGGCGCCTGGCTGTCTTATGGCGAGGAAAGACTGGGGCAGGGGCGGGAAAATGCCAAGGAATTCTTAAAGGAGCACCCGGAAATAACTTCGGAGATCGAGGCGAAGATCAGGGCCCAGATCCAGACAAGCTCACCCGCAGAAGGGAAAACAGCCGTCGATGCAGGTGAATCTTTCCCCGAAGATTAAAAGCTGTCCATCATTTTTCTTGACATGCCGTTTAAAGGATAATAAAATTTAGGTTGTGGAAACGATGAATAGAGCTTCTGCCACTTGTTTACAATAGATTAACTTTTTAAAAGACAATAAAAGTTAATTATGTTGGACAAATTTAAATATGGCTTTTTCGTGGAGAAGTTTCTATTTGCCAAAGCCGAGTTTCTACTCGGCTTTATTTTTTAAAGAGATGAAGGGAGGTGACCGGTATCTACTATTCTTTAATATTGGTTGCTGTAGCCGTGATCACCCTACTGCTGGGGATCATAGCGGGGTATTTTTTAAGGAGATATCTTGCTGAGGCCAAGATCGCCTCTGCAGAAGAAGCTGCCAACAAAATCCTTGAGGAGGCCAGGAAAGAGGTTGCGGGCAAGAAAAGGGAGGCCGTTCTGGAGGCCAAAGAAGAGGTTCACCAGATGCGGTCTGAAGCGGAGCGCGAGAACCGCGAGCGCCGGAACGAGGTACAGCGTCTCGAGCGGCGCGTCCAGCAAAAAGAAGAGTCCTTAGACCGCAAGCTGGAAAGCCTCGAAAGGAAAGAAGAGGCTCTGTCCAAGAAGGAACAAGAGTTGGAGCAGCGCAAGGCCCAAGTGGATGAGTTGACCCAGAAGCAGGTTGCAGAGCTGGAAAGAATATCAGGACTGTCAACAGAGGCGGCGCGGGAGTTGCTGCTTAACAACATCAGGCAAGAGGTCAAGCACGATGCGGCAATAATCATCAAAGAGGCAGAGAACCAGGCCCGGGAAGAGGCCGAAAAAAGGGCCAGGGAGATTGTCACTGCGGCAATTCAGAGGGGTTCTGCCGACATCGTTGCCGAGACCACTGTTTCAGTGGTACAACTGCCCAATGATGAGATGAAGGGACGTATTATCGGCAGGGAAGGCCGGAATATCAGGACCATCGAGACCCTGACCGGGATCGATCTGATCATCGATGATACCCCGGAGGCGGTGATTCTCTCCGGATTTGATCCTATTCGGCGAGAAACGGCGCGTATTGCTCTGGAAAAACTGATCGTCGACGGGCGCATCCATCCGGCGCGTATCGAAGAGATGGTGGAGAAGGCCCAGAAAGAGATGGATCAGAAGATCAGGGAAGAAGGGGAACAGGCGGCCTTTGAAGTGGGAGTGCCCAATCTCCACCCTGAACTGATCAGACTGCTGGGCCGCCTGAAGTTCAGAACCAGTTACGGCCAGAACGTTTTGAAACATTCCCTGGAGGTGGCCTTTCTGGCCAGTTCCATGGCTGCCGAACTGGGAGCGGATGTGCAATTGGCTAAAAGGGCCGGTTTGCTGCATGATATCGGCAAGTCTGTAGACCATGAAGTGGAAGGACCACACGTTACGATCGGGGTGGACCTGGCCCGTAAGTACCGGGAGAATCCCGAGGTCATTCACTGTATTGCTGCCCACCATGGGGACCAGGATCCGGAGACGATTGAGGCAGTTCTGGTGCAGGCGGCTGATGCCATCTCGGCGGCGAGGCCCGGGGCCAGGCGAGAAACGCTGGAAACATATCTTAAAAGGTTGGAAAAACTGGAGAAAATTGCAGAATCTTTTAGTGGTGTGGAAAAATCTTACGCCATTCAGGCCGGACGCGAGATTCGTATTCTGGTCAAGCCTGAAGTACTCGACGACCTGCAGTCAGCGCAACTGACCCGGGAGATCGTTAAAAAGATTGAGAGCGAACTGGAATACCCGGGACAGATCAAGGTTATTGTGATCAGAGAAACGCGCAACATAGACTACGCCAAATAGCCAAACGAACACAGGCCCGCCTCGTAGCGGGCTTTTTTT
>JBEKKU010000003.1:0-49334 GCA_050010575.1 Thermacetogeniaceae bacterium
ACTCTCCCAGGGGTCCGGCCAATTCCCGGCCGGCGGTAAACTTGTAGCGGTACAGAGCATCCCGGACCAAGCCCTCGTAGGGCGCCACCCCCCGGGCAAATACAAAGGGGGGCGCCTCCTGGCGGCAGGCCCGGCAGACTCCGTCAGGTCCCAAGCACCCGGAAAAGCGGCCGCACAGTTTGCAGATCTGCAGATTCCGGGTCAACTCGGACCAGGAGATCAGGCAGGCCCGGCAGAGATGCCGCGGCGATCCGGGCCGGCCGCACAGAGGGCAACCGGGCACCTGCGGGAACAGCAGTTCTTTGATCAGGTCAACTAAACCTTCTGGCAGGACGATCCCGAGCCTCATCCCTCATCAACTCCCGCAGCGCCTCCAGATAATCGGGGCGGAGATAGCCCAGCCTGGCCGCCTCGGCATTCAGAGCCCGGATCTGCCCCAGGGCCTCCTCCATTTCCCGGCTGACACCCGGCCCCACAAACCAGACCTCGCCCGTAGGGTAGGATGGGTTGCGCCCGCACCGCCCGGCGATCTGCACCAGGGTCGGAGCTGCAAAGACGCCCGCCTGGTCGGCCCACAGCACGATCACGTGCACCCGCGGCAGCGTTACTCCCCGCTCCATAATGGTGGTGGTCACGAGCACTGGATACTCTCCGTTGAAGAAACGCTCTCGCTTGCGGTCCCGGTGCTGGTCGCTGGCATGGCTCCATTCAATCCAGGACGGCTTGAAGTTATCCAGGGGCGGCTTGCCGGCTGCATTTCTCAATGCCTGGCCGACCAGGGCGGTCTGTTCCACTCCGGGCACGAACAGAAACAGCGGGGCCTGGAACTGCTCGACGGTAGCCTTGACCAGATTGAGCACCTCGGGATGAATGGTGGCCACCCGGCCTCTAACCCGGAACGGCTGCAGCTTCAAAAAACGTGGTTCCGGCAGGGGAAAGCCGTGCGGGCGAGCCGGTATCTTAATTATGTCAACTCCATCATGCTGGATCTGATCGAGCATCCAGGACGCCGGCGTGGCGGTGAGATAGACTAGCTTGCCCCCGCAGCGGCCCGCCTGCTCCACCCCATAGTGCAGCATCCTGCTCCCCGGATAAGGAAAGGCATCCCCCTCGTCGAGGATCACCAGGTCAAAATGCCTGTGCCACCGCAGAGTCTGGTGAGTGGTCGCTACGACCAGCGGCGCCTCTCTGGCCCGGCTGCCACTGCCTCCATAGAGGGCCGCCACTTTCTCTTTGCCGAAGGCCCGCTCCAGACGGGGGGCCACTTCTAGAACGACATCCCGCCTGGGGGTGGCGAAAAGCACCGTTGACCCCCAGCCCAGGGCCTGTCCGATGAGCGGATAGGAGACCTCCGTCTTGCCTGCCCCACAGGCTGCCCAGACCAGGCAACGACCGTCCGGAGCAGGACTGGCGCCAAACTTCAGCAGTGCCTCGACCGCCGCCCGCTGCGGCGGGGTGAACTCCACCTCTAACTGAAATCTCCCGCTGCGCCGGGATGGCCGGGATTGCCCCTTCAGCGATCCGGCAGGTTTCGACCCCCCTGCCCTATCGCCCCACCCGGCTTCGGGATGGTGTGCCCAGGTCAACGTATCGCCGTGCGCTTGCCAATAGAGGGGGCGGCAGGTAGTGGAGCGGCCGTTCGCTGTTCCCGCCGCCGGTGGCAGAAATAATCTAAACAGGCCTGAGAGCAGGCCCTGACCGCTGGCTGGCTTTTCGCCGCCACCAGCAGTTTCGGCGTTATCTCCGGGCAGCACCGCGGTATAGAGCGTCTCGCACAGACTCAATCCACCCATGATGGCGCACTCGGGACACTCACAGCAGTCAGGCCGGCCGCAGTCTTTGCAGGAGACCGGCCGGGGGATTCCCTCCCATCCGCAGCGCTGGCAGCGCACCAGTCTCCCTCTCAGGGGAAATAGGGCCGGCAGCAGCTGGACACGACCAGCCAGGCAGAGGGCTTGGATCGTCCAGTTCAGGCGCCTCTCCTCCCTGTTCCAGCCGAGTGCCCGGGCGACCTCCACCGGACGCAACAGACGCCCCGCCAGAAGCCTCTGCAACTCCGCCAGCTCCCCCTGGCCGGGGAGAGAGACCGGCACGTCATGGATGGCTTGTCCCGCTAACCCACATGGATAATCGCCTGAATGTATTCTATCGAGGGATGCATATTGGAGATTGCCTGCCAGGGGGCGTAGTTCCCGCCGGCTGAGCTGCACCAGTGCTTCGAAGGAGGGGTGGCCGCTCCAACGATTCGTCCGAGTTGCAAACCGGACCAGACGGCTCTGCAGACCATCCAAGAGAGCTGCGCCGAGCCCTACCGGAAGGGGCTCACTTAGGGGAACCAGGGTCTGCAACGCCAGGGTGGCGTTAAGGTAGGCCCTGTCGAAAGACAGGTCGGGTGAGAGGTAGATTAGCCCGCTCATCTCATTGTGAGCCAGGTATAGCGTGAATAGGCCCATCCAACCGACCTCCCGCCGCGCCACGCAATCACAAAAGTAGGCCGACCCATGGCCACCGGCCAGTCTGGCCTCCTCATTCAACTTCTACTTTCCACCCTGCCATCTGAAAAACCTGCATGGCAGATTAAGGAGAGGCACTTTTTCTGCGCACCAGAGTCACCGCACAGTGTTCCAGCGGAGCCTGGATCTCCTCACCCTTCAGCAGTCTGCGCACCAGACGGGCCACCAGCCGCGGATTGACCTGGCCGGCGAGACTGAAATAGCAGACCATTTCCCCGCGACAGGCATGCAGTCCGGTTTCCAGCGGCTGCCCATCCGGACTATGGCACTCGATGAAGGTGAAGGCATTATGTTTGTCAAGACGCCTCAGGATCTCCGGCGTATCGTCGCTGGAGCTATTGTCGACGACCACCAGGTCGAAGTGCGAGCGGGAGGTGTTATACGCAGCCAGGATCTCCCTGATCAGGCCTTCTATGATCGCAGCCTGATTCCGAACCACAAACAGCAGGCTCAAATAAGGATTTGCCGCTCTATGGCTGCAAAGCAGGAGGGCAAGCTTCCATAAAAGCAAAAATAGTCCGTAAAGGGCTAACCCACAGACCAAAACCAATAACACCGTACCCACGTTGACATCCCCTTCCCTGATCCAATATATGCGGGAAGGAAAAAAGGGGTTAAATCTCTACCATCCGCTTTTTAATGGTGATTGTGGATGTGCCTGGGAAGCCTTGCGCCGCAAGCATTTTGTTCTGCAAGAACGGTAATTGCTAACTGATGCCAACCAAATACCTGGTTTAGTGCTTTTACCGCTTCTAACTGGCTGTCCGGGAGCACATGAGCGTAAATCTTCAATGTCATCCCAATGTTTTTATGCCCCAGCCGTTCCGAAACAATCTTCACAAAAACTCCCTCGCGCAGAACCAGAAAACCGTCCCGCGACTCTTTGTTTGTAGCAATACATCACTTTCGTACCAATAACTCCCTCATTCTCGTTATCGATCCCTGCAGAGCTTCCGTGATCCGGTTCTCCCGGTTTAGCACCTCCAGCATGAAACAGCCCCTGTAGCCGACGGCTAGCAGCACCCCGACCAGCTCCTCCCACTCGATCGCGCCCTGGAAGGGCGCCCAGTGCCGGTCCTGCCAGGCGGCCTCTTCCAGTCCGTCGTTGTCGGAAAGATGGGTGGTAACAATGCGCGGCGCCAGATAGCGAAGATTATCAAAGAAGTCCTCCCCGCCGTATGTGGCATGGGAACTGTCGAAACAGACGCCCACCAGGTCCGGGTCCATACCCTGGATCACCAGGGCGAGCTCGCGGCACGAGGGGCCAAACATGTTTTCAATAGCCAGTCCCACCCCTGCCCGGCTGGCGTCATCAAGCAGTTCCTTCAGGCTCTCCAGCCAGATCTCGTTTGAGCGTTCATACCTGACGACAGCCTGGCCACCTTCCGGCCAGTAGGGCCATTGGGTATAGCATTCGTATTCCACGATCAGGTATCTGGCCCCGAGGATCCTGGCTGATTCCAGCACCTCGCGGCGCTCCGCCAGCGCCGCCCGCCTCCGGTCCTCGACCGGGTCGGCCAACCACTGCCCGTTCCCGGGCTCTCCCGACGGCCCGTGCACCGAATTGACAGTTATCCCGTATCGCTCGACCCAGCGGCGCACATCCCTCAACTGGGCCGGATCCCATCGTTCATTCCGTCTGTTCAGGATGCCGATCTCGATCTGCTTGATACCGTTGTCGCGCAAACAGCTAAAATCCCTCTCCTCAGGCGCCCGTTCTCCGAAAATACAGCTCGAGAGGCCGATCTCCAGACTGGCCGTACCCTTTCCATCCTGCAATAGCTCATCCATGTTGCTGTTCGAGCCCCCTTTGATATCAGTGTCTTAATCTTGCAGTTCCCCCGGGCAGTTCCCTACAGACAAAAGTCAATTGACAGCCAACTGTTTGCATTCCTCCCAGGGAATGAACAATCCGGCCGGTTGTCCCTTTTCAAACCAGTCCTGTTCCCGGTTGAGGAGATCCACCACCAGGATGAAATTGTTGACCCGCACGTTATACCTGATAATGCTGCCCAGCACCAACCGGTCCTCGATCAGGCCCCTGGCGGCGATCCCATGACCGTTGCCAGAGACTTGCCCCCGGGAAAGGTTGATCGCCTCCGGCCTGATGGCGAAGAGATCGCCGGCGGGCCTGCCGCAACCGATGGACTCCAATTGCGTGCCGCTAAAAACATTGTAGTTGCCAATAAAATTAGCCACAAACTCGGTCCTGGGGGTTGTATAGATCTCCTCTGGCCGGCCCATCTGGACGATCCTGCCGCTTTCCATGATCATGATCTTGTCCGAGACGATCAGCGCCTCCTCCTGGTCGTGGGTCACGAAGATGGTGGTGATCTCCAATTTCTTCTGTATTTTACGGATCTCCATGCGCAGGCTCTTTCTGATCTTGGCGTCAAGGGCGTTCAGGGGCTCGTCCAGCAAGAGGATTTTCGGTTCCATCACCAGCGCCCTGGCCAGGGCGACCCGCTGCTGCTGCCCTCCTGACAGCTGGTACGGGTAAAAGCGCTCCTTTCCCTCCAGCTCCACGGTGGCGATGGTCTCTCGTACCCTGTTGAGATACTGCGCCCTTCGCAGTCCCTGCATTTGCGGCCCGAAGGAGATGTTTTCCACGACGTTCATGTTGGGAAACAGGGCGTATGACTGAAAGACCATGCCGATGCCCCGCTCTCTGCACTGTAGGCGGCTGATCTCCCGCCCGTCGATATAGATCTTCCCGGCATCATTCGCCGTGAGGCCTGCCAGGCAGCGCAGCAGGGTAGTTTTGCCGCAGCCGCTGGGGCCCAGCAGGGTGATGAATTCACCTTTTGCAGCGACAAAGCTGAGGTCCTCAAAGACAGACGTCTGCCCGTACCGCTTGGACAGCCTCTCAACCTCCACGAAGTCCATCGCACATCCTCCCATCAAGTTTCCGGCCTTTTGTTCAAGTAGCCGCCGAGCAAGATCAATACCGCTGAAACTATAAAGATCAACAGATAATAGACGACCACGATGGCGCTTGACAGGTGACCGCTCTCCTTCATTCTCCCGTACAGGAAAACCTGCACCGTTTCGTAACTCCCTCCAGCCAGGATGTTGGCGATCACAAATTCCCCGAGCAAGATCGAAAAGGAGATCATGGCAGCGTGGGTCACGCCCTTGAGAATATTGGGAAGAATGACCATCAAAAAGGCCTTCCAGGCCGGAGCGCCCATAGTTTCCGCAGCCTCCATCAGCACCACGGCATTGATGGCGTTCAAGCTGTTCTTGATCGCCCAGTACATGAACGGCAGGATGACCACGAAGTAGGCTCCGATCAGGATCCAGATCGTGCCCGCGATTGCTACCGGCCCCTTGGAATAGATGGAGATCAGCCCCACCGCCAGGATCACCCCGGGGATGGCGAAAGGAATCGTGATCACCGCTTGCAGCAGACGGTCCCACCGGGGAAGATAGACATGGACGATGAAGATGGCCGGAATCATGACGGCCAGGTTGACCAGAATCGTGATGCCGGAGACGAGACAGGAGCGGCACAGGGACGGCAGAAAACGGGGGTCTGCAAACAGCTTGATAAACCAGCTCAGGGAGTAACTCTCGGGAAGGATCGTGGTCTGCCAGTTGGTGGCCAGGGCATAGAGCAGGGTTCCGATCAGGGGCAGCAACAGAAAGAGGACGATCGCCGCCACCACGAGATAATGCCGCACATTACCCTCTCTCATGGCTTACCCCTCTCTGCTGCCTGGCCAGCAAATCGTTGGCCACCACCGCGCAGACCAGGACCGCTCCCAGCAGTACCGACAGGGCAGAGGCCAGATACGGATTCAAGAACATATAGCCGGAAATCAGGTCGCCGATCCTGATGGGCAACAGGTTGTAATTGCCGGCAGTGAGAGCCATGGCGGTGGCGTAGGCGCCCATAGCGTTGGCAAACAGCAGGCTGAAGGTGCCCAGGATACTCCTGCTCAGCACGGGCACCCCGATGTGGATCCAGAATTGAGCCCCGGAGGCACCCAGAGTGCTGGCGCACTCCATCCATTCCCGCCTGATCCCGGCAAAAGCTGGGTAGAGCACCAGGATGCCCAGCGGGATCTGAAAATAGGTATAGATCAGGACGAGCCCCTTCCAGGTGTAGATGTTGAAGCCCTCCAGCCAGTGGAGGTCCAAGTGGCGCAGGATAATGTTGATATAGCCGTTCTGACCCAACATGATGATGAAGGCGAAAGCCAGGGGCACTCCAGCGAAGTTGGCAGTCATGCCCGAGTACATCAGGACAAAATCCCTGATTCGGGGCGCTATCCTGGTCAGAGAATAGCTCCCCACCATGGCGACGGCCAGGCCGAACACGCTGGAAAGGAGGGAGATCAGCAGGCTGTTGCCGATGCTCTGCAGGTAATAGGGATTGGTCAGGGCGATCTGATATTGCGCCAGGGAGAACCCTGTCCCCTCGGAGTTTCTGAAGCCGTTGACGACTACAAGCAACAGGGGTAAGAGTTCGAAGGCCAGTACGAGCAAAATAAACGGGGCCAATCCCCATATTCTCTTTTTCAAGCTGTGTCCCAACTCCCGCCTCAATTTGGCTGCCAGGCGACCAACGCCGTGAAGGAGCCGCAAGACCCCGGGGGTGAGGGATCTTGCGGCTCCGCCAGGCAACTCATGCCTATTGCATAGAGATCAGCACTTTTTCCTGCCACAGCTGCGGCAACTGTTTGGCAGTCGCTCCCCAGGTTGTGTAATCTTGCACGGACTTGGCGTTTTTGTATTCTTCCGCCGGCAGCATCTTGGCCTTGACGTCATCGGGAATGGTGATGTTGCTTCTGATCGGTTTGGCAAAACCCCTGGCGTAGTTTAGCTGGCCCTCGTCGCTCAACAAGTATTCCACCGCTACTTTGGCGGCATTCGGATGGGGAGCGTACTTGTTGATGATCAGGGCATATCCAGTAGTCAGGGAACCTTCCGCAGGGATGGCGATGTCAAAATTGTCCCGGCCCAGTTGATCGGCATAGTTGAGGGCGTTGAAATCCCAGACCAGCGCCACCTCCACCTCACCCTTCTCGATGTTGGCGATCAGCGGATCGACCAGACTGATCCGTTTCTGCTGGGCCAGCTTGGCAAAGAAATCGAGTCCCGGCTGGATGTTCTTCTCATCTCCGCCATTGGCCATCGCCACAGCCAGCACGGCGGCCTGGGCCTGAGCCTCCCTGGTCACATCCCCGACCGCAACCTTATACGAACCCTTCAGGATATCGTCCCAGCTCTTGGGAGGATTTTTCACCAGCTTCTTGTTGGTCAGAAAACTGATGGTGCCGGTATAGGCCACAGTCCAATTGCCGTCCGGGTCTTTGGCCCAATTCGGCAGTTCTGCCCAGTGGGATGCCTTGTAGGGCAGGGTGATCCCCTTGGCTACGGCTACCGGGGCAAAGGTGATCCCGATATCGGTCATGTCTGCGGAGGGCTTGTCCTTCTCCGCCTCGATCTTGCTGATCGCCTCGGCGCTCGACATATCGGTATCAACGTGCTTCAGACCGTACTTACTGGAGATCTCGGCAAAGTTAGCCTTGTAATTTGCCCAGGAGTCAGGCATGCCGAGGCTGACCAACTGCCCCTCCTGCCTGGCCTGGGCCTCGATCTCCGGCAGTGTCAACTCTTTCGGAGTCACCTGATTGCTCGCCTGTTTACTACTGCAGCCCGATAACAGCAGGGATAATGAGAGGACGATCAGCAGGACCGTAGATGCGACGTTCTTTCTGATGCTAGGACTCATTTTCAACCCACCTCTACTATTTTTTGCTTCACGGCTATTGTAACTGCTGATTATTGATACCTGATTAACAAATCATTAAATTATGGTTAATAACCCGGCACCATCCATGCCCGGCAAGCACATACAGATGAACGGCGCCTCTTTGCCCTCAGGCAACGCCTCCACCGTTCCTGCGAGAGCGGCGATCATCCCGGCTTCCAGCGTCGGCAATGCGCCACCGGATGATCCTATGGCCTGCTGCTGGATGATGCCACATAAATGAATACCAGATGATCTGTTTACGGGTGTGTAGTGAACATATGCCTGGAGGTGGGAGCCATGAGAGATCCGAGAGTGAACACGCTGACCGTGCTGAAAGTAGATCTAGAACTAGGCTGGAGGGGATAGCTTCGTCTATATAGAAAAATTACAGGCCGCTTCTGCCTGTAATAATGGTTTCCAGGTTATGTTAGCTGTCCGAGTGTCCGTCCAAGCCCTTAGGGTTCTTACGGATTTTTCGAGGCTCTAAGGGATTCTAGGTTATCGGCCCGAACTCTGGTATTTAATTGTGAAACATATTATTAGCCCTACTCGGCTTGATATTACTGGATTTTTTAACCTTAAATCTCTACCATCCGCTTTTTAATGGCAAAAATGGCAGCCTGAGTACGGTCCTCCACCTTCAACTTCCTGAAAATGCTAGTGATGTGATTTTTTACGGTTTTCTCGCTAATAAACAGCTTGTGGGCGATATTCTTATTGGACTCACCCTGGGCGATCAGACCGAGCACCTCTTTTTCCCTCTCGGTCAGCAGGCCGATCTCGTCATCCTTGCGAACCGGCATGCTCAATCGGTTATATTCCCCGAGCAGGCGGCTGGTGACCATCGGATGAAAGGCCGGCCGGCCTTCGAAAACGGTGTGGATCGCTTTTAGCAACTCGTCCGGTTCCACGTCTTTCAACAGATAACCGGAAGCACCGGCCCGGATGACCTCCAGCACATCATCATCCTCGGCCACAGTCAGGATGATGATCCTGATCTCCGGAAACTCCCGCCTGATCACACGACTGGCCTCAATACCGTCGGTACCAGGCATTTTCAGGTCCATCAGGATCACATCGGGCATCAGTTGGCGCGCCTGATTGATAGCCCCCTGCCCGTCTCCGGCCTCACTGACAACCTGCAATTGTGGGTCCAAATCCAGGATCCGACGCAAGCCCTCCCTGATGAGAGGATGATCATCGGCTATCAGGATCCGAATCTCATCCAAGCTATCCATCCCCCTCTTCGATTGGAATAGTAACGCTGATCTCCGTACCTTGCCCTGGAACGGCGCTGATCTGCAGTGACCCGCCTACCAGGCAGACCCGTTCCCGCATATTCATCAAACCATAATGCCCATTGTTCTGCGCCACTGACTGCAAGTCAAACCCCTTACCGTCGTCGCGGATATGCGCGGTCACCCGGTGCCTTTCCAGTTCCAGCTTGATCACGGCGCGATCCGAACAGGAGTGTTTATAAACGTTGTTCAGGGCTTCCTGGACGATCCGGATCAGGGTGCTGGCCTCGGGACCACTCAGGTGCTGCTCCTGCCCCAGGCAGGTGAACGTCACCTGCAAACCATACCGCTCCTGATAATTATCGATTACCCGGCGCAGGCAGTCTACCAGCCCCTGGTCCAGGTTCTTCGGCTGCAGGTCAAACAGGATCCTGCGAATATCCCTCAAGTTGCTGCGGATGGTCTTCTTCATCTCCAGCAGTTCGTTCTGCACAACTACCGGCTCTTCGGTCAACTGCTGCTCGCAAAATACCGTCTTAAACAGCAGGTGCGCCAGGATCTGGGCGGGTCCGTCGTGAATCTCCCGGGCGATGCGTCGCCTCTCGTTGTCCAGCATCCGGACCACCAGTTGCCCTACCTGTTTCCGGGGCAAGCGATCCCCAGCCAGATCCGCCTCCGGCAGCACGCCCTGCAGGTATTGTAAAGCCACGTCAAGCCTGGTCATAAGGAGGCCCGCATGGTCAATCATCTGCACCAGGTTGTTTCGCTCTTGCTCCAGTTGCTTCCAGTAGTTGGGTTCTATATAAGTCGTAGCTGCAGCTTCATGAACTGCCGCTGATTTCACTACGGCTGCATCCAGCATCAGTTGTAACTGTTCTAACTCACTGCGCCCCGTCTCGGCCATGCTGAAGAGTTCATCCTGCCCCTCTATGACCGCTGCTAACGCCTTTCTTACAACCCGGTCAAGCGACTCATAATCTGCCATGCCTTAACTCCCACCTCTTAAGCTAGCCGGGCTGCAATTGTCCTAAAACAGCAAATTAGGACACAATTTGTGTATTTCGACACCAAATGAAATAATCCTGCCAGTAAATATGAAATAAGTCCAATATTGATCCTATTTATCACAATATTCCAGGATCCAGGCCCAGTGCCTGGCAGGCGCTCGATTGCAGCCTGCTCAGGTTATCCGCATCGGGCGCCTCGCTATAGACCTGAAACAGGGGCTCGGTCCTAGATGCTCGGACCAGAACCCAGCTTCCATCATCCAGGACCAGCTTGACACCGTCGTTGATGCGGCGTTCTATTACCTGCTTGCCGTCGATCTCCCGGGGTGACCACTGCTCCAGGCGGGACAGACAGAAATTCTTCTGGTCCGGGTCGCATGGCAAATCCAGGCGGCTGTTCACCAGCTTGCCAAACTTCTGCTGGATCTCCTCCTGGTAGGCCCGCAGGGACATGCCGTGTGAGGAGGCCACCATCTCCACCACCAGGGCTAGCGCCAATATCCCGTCCCTCACCGGAACGTGCCCCTGGACGCTCAGCCCGCCGTTCTCCTCCCCGCCCAGAATGCTGCGGTGTTTGATCAGCGACTGTCCGACATACTGGAAACCCACGGGTGTTTCCACAACGGGGAGCCCGTATTCAGCAGCAATCCGGTCGATCATGTGGGTGGTGGCCATGGTGCGCGCCACCGCTCCCCGCCAGTTCCGGTATTCCGTCAGGTAGTGCAGCAGCATGTAGATGATCTCGTTGGGGGTCAGGTAGCTGCCATCCCGGTCGATCACTCCGAACCGGCCGGCATCCCCGTCCAGGGCCAGGCCCAGGTCAGCCTGTTCCCGTATTACGGCCTTCCTCAGATCGGCCAGATTCACCTCCGTCGGCTCCGGGAGCTGTCCCCCGCAGAGAACGTCCCGGTAACCGTGGATGATCTCGATCTTACTACACCCCTCGCCCAGCAGGTCATCCAAGTAGCCGATACCGGCGCCCCACATCGGGTCGATCACCACTCGCAGTTGCCCGCGGCAGACAGCGCTGTATTTCAGAATGCCGTGCAGGTGCGCCAGGTAGGTTGGCTTCGGATCTATCCACCGAACCAGGCCACGCTCCCTGGCGATCTTGATCGGTAATAACCGCACGTCGGAGGCTGTCAGCTGGTTGAGATAATCCTCAATGGCCGCGTTGCTTTCTGTGGCTGTGGTCCCAGTATAATCCGGGATAAACTTGACCCCGTTATATTCAGGCGGGTGGTGGCCGGCAGTGATCATCACCGCCCCAGCCGCCCCCAGTTCTCTAGCAGCGTAAGCGACAACCGGAGTCGGGGTGGCTTCGTCCGTCATCAAGACGGGGATTCCGTTGCCGGAGATCACCTCGGCTGCTACAGCTGCAAAGCGTTCCGACAGGAACCGGTTATCGTACCCGATTACCAGGCCGCGCCCGGCAATACCGGCACTGAAGGCATACTGGGCAATCGCCTGGGCCACCAGGCGAACGTTGGCAGAGGTAAATTCATCTGCAATAATGGCGCGCCAGCCATCAGTTCCAAAGCGGATGGTGTTCATGGATGAACGCTCCTTTCCTTGATTGTGACTGAGTGCTTAACACTCAGTCACATCTTACCCCGAGTCGCGCCCGCAAGCGGGCACCCGGCATACAAGGGGGTTCATGTCATGACAGCCGGCCAGGGCCCATAGAGGCATGACTCCGGACGTCAGAGAGCTGAGCACCCCGGCTGGGGCCGTGCTTCTATATTTTACAACAAACGAGCTTCGATCCCAAATAAAAAAGCGCCTTCGGATTAGCCGGCGCTCTGACGCACGAGATGTTGAGCATGCATTAGGATATCCTTGGAACCGATCAGTTACCTTGGCCGCTCTGGTCAGATACCTGAGTCATCTGCAGACCATCCTTTTTCCGGTCCACGTACAGGTTGCCCTGAGTATCCAGACTGGCCAGCATGATCTCCTTGGGGGAATGGATGCCCTGTTTTTCCATTTCGTGGATCAGCCAGGATTCATCCAGGTTGTTCTGCTGCAGATTCTGGTAGATCACCTCGCCATCGACGATCAGTTCGCTGGACAGTCCTTCATAGTTAGAGGTGATGCGCAGGTCTTCCCGGGTGGCCGGTTTTTTCTGGGATTTCGGCAGCACGCTCAGTTGTCCATTGGACTCCAGCACCGCAAACTCCACGTCGGCGACGTTGAACACTCCCTGTGTGCGAAGCTGCAGCAGCAGATCGTCGATGTTGTAGCGGCAGCGACCCATATTTTTCGCCATGATCTTGCCGTTCTGGATCACCACCGTCGGCTCTCCCTCCAGCAGCTTGCGGGCGGCCCTGCTTTTCAGGGATATGTATCCCATCAGGAAGGCCAGAGCGGCAAACACCACCAGAGCGGTGAGGATCACCCAGGGGCTAATGATGGTAATCGTGGCCATATCCGCTGCTAGTGACCCGATGGTGATACCCGTCACATATTCATAGAAGGTCAACTCGCCAACCTGTTCCTTATCCAGGATCCGGGCCACCAACAGGATGGCGAAGAATGCCAAGACTGTACGTAGCGCTACGTCAAAATAGATCGTATAAGACAAACGGCCAACACCCCTGCCCTAGCGTTTGAAAAAAGCAACCGCCTTATCCCGCCGGATCTTCTCGCTCACCTGGCGGAAGAGATCGAAGAGTGACCCCCTGCCCGGGAGCCGCTGCAGCCTGATCTGCTCCTGTTTCTTACTCATGCTATTGCCTCCACCTTCAGGAATTGGGCCTACTTTGCCAGCCACATCCCAAATTATGGCCATTTTTACCGCTTTTTATCCCTCGGTCCAGTCCCGGACGCGAAAAACCACGCTATTCGGCGTGGTTTGCTCGACTATTGCCCTGAACTGTTGCCTTGCTCTATACCTTGCCGGAAGCCGGCGCCGATGCGGCGTGGCAGGTGCTGCATGAGCCCTGCTGCTTGGTTTCCGTTGCCTTGGCCGCTGTTGTCTTAGTTTCCGTCGCCTTGGTTTCCGTCGCCTTGGTTTCCGGCTTGCTGTTCTCAGCCGCCGGCTTGCCGCTCTCGTCCCCAGACCCGCTAAGGCAGGTATTGCTGCGTTGATCCGTGCAGTAGAAGCCCGAGCCCTTGAAGATGATCCCCACGTTGCGAGAGATCAGCCTCTGTACAGGCTGTCCGCAGGTCGGGCATACCGTCAGGGCTAGCTCGGTAATACGCTGCGTAGTTTGAAAGCGACCGCAGTGACCACATCGGTATTCATAGGTCGGCATGCTCGTTCACCCCTCCATCGATAATTTTTTACTTCAGACCTTGTTATAAGGCTTCTGCCTCATTTTGTCAAGCGCATACCTAGCGCATACCCAGTCAATTACCATTGTTGTCATGTCCGGCGGCATGATAAACTAAAATAGATAGAGGGCCTGATCAGGCATTCATAGGGCTTGTGCAACTCCGCTGTGAAGTTCCGTCGTCTCCCGTTAGCCCAAGGGCTTTTAAAGATGGGATTGGTACCGTTTCCGATGGGGGGTGGAACAGATGAGCGTGGCGATGAGTTATCTGCAAGACCTTTCCGACTCTGACCTCAACTTCATCATCAAGACCGTGGTCACTAAAAGGCAGGACCATGACTACCTGTGCAATTTCCTCAAGGATAAACCGGACTTCATAGACATCATGCTGGATGATGAAAAGCTCTTTGGCCGTGTTCAGGAAGAAAAGGATATTATTCTGAAAGTGTCTCCCTTCCTGCTATTCAGTATCCTGCTGCGCAAGGCCAAGAGGGACCTGGACCAGCAGGCCTACACCATGGAGTTCGTTGACCGGAGAATGCGGATACCGGTCTTCGACGCTAGCAACACTACCAAATTGCTGCTCAACAGAGATGCTCGCGAGTACCTAGCCCGGATGCTGGCCTCGTTCACCAGAGTGGAGAGCGCCACAGTGGTCTACCGGGCGCGGGGCATGACCTATCAGCGGCATTTCAGCGAATTGGATTTCGACGACGTGCTGGAACTGGCGGGCATGGTCGAACCGCCCTACCGCTTCCCCTTCTATAAACGGCTGGCCGATATCGCCCTGTTTGTGTCGGGGATCTTTTCGGAATATTGCCGCGGCCAGGAGACGGGTTCTGACACGATTCCGGCCCGGCTGTCAGGCAAGAAATTGCGCACCCTGCAGAACCTGGAGGAAGAGGGCCGGCACTTTTACGACCTGGCTGCCACTTATGACGAGGCTGGCGACCAGGGGCTGAGAGAGGTGCTGATCATCCTGGCCGACAAGTTCACCCTGGCGCGCAAACCGCTCAACTACATGGTAGAACATTACCTGGCCGGTTACCGTACGCAGTTGTTTGCTTAGCATTATGCAGCTGGAACCTCAAGGGCGCCCCGCGGGGCGCCCTTCTGCTCTACCTGACTGCTACCACTTCGATCACGCCTGGTATCTGCTGCTTGAACGACCGCTCAATCCCCTGCTTGAGGGTGACGTTGTCATACCTCAGCCGTCGCAGACTCCCTTGAGGCGCACCTGGGCCACACTGTCGTCGCTCACGTCGGCCAACTCCACGTACCCACCATCGCGCTGCAGCATGGGGCGGATTCTGGGATGGTGTTAGCTGGCATCGCTATCCAATTATTTGATGGCGATTACCTGCGTCACTGCCGGGACCTGCTCCTTGAGGATTTTCTCGATCCCGTTTTTCAAAGTCATCGTTGACATCGGGCAGCCGCCGCAGGCCCCCTTGAGACGCACCTGGACGACGCCGTCATCGGTCACATCGACGAACTCCACGTCTCCACCGTCACGTTGGAGCATCGGCCGAACCTTGTTCAATGCCGCTTCAATCTGTTCACGCATGATCATTACCTCCTCGAATTTATTGTGGTAACCGCAGCACTGCCATCAGCTTGGGAGAATGCGGCCCTGTTGTCGTACTCCCGAACCGCTTCCAGGAGAAAATGGCGGAAGCTGTCCGCCAGTTCTGGCCGCTCCAGGGCAAAATGCACGGTAGCCTCCAGAAAACCGAGCTTGTCACCAACATCATACCTGATTCCGTCAAAAAGGCAAGCATAGATCGGCTGCCTGGTAACCAGCGTCCGCAGAGCGTCAGTCAACTGGATCTCCCCGCTGGCCCCTGGCGCAGTATGCCCGAGGATTTCGAAGATCTCCGGGGTGATGATGTAGCGCCCGATCACCGCATACCGGGAGGGGGCGTCCTCCACCGCCGGTTTCTCCACCAGGTCCCGGACCCTGATCAGGCGGTCGCTGGCTTCTTCGCCGACACCGCGATCCGGTGATATCGCCGGATCGATGATGCCGTACTTTCGAACATCCGGGAGAGACACCTCCTGCACCGCCAGAACGGTGCTCTGGCAGGACTCGTAAACGTCGAGCAGCTGTCGCAGGCAGGGCCTATCCGCCTGGATCAGGTCATCGCCCAGCAGCACAGCGAACGGCTCATCACCCACGAACTTGCGGGCACAGTAAATGGCGTGGCCCAGTCCCCGGGCTTCCTTCTGGCGCACATAATGGATGTCCGCTATGTTGGAGATGTCTTCGACCAGCTTGATCAGTTCCCGTTCGCCCTTCTCCCGGAGCACAGATTCCAGCTCCACAGCCCGGTCAAAGTGGTCCTCGATCGCCCGCTTGTTCTTCCCGGTCACGATGATGATATCCTCAATACCGGACTCCACGGCCTCTTCCACGATGTACTGGATCGAGGGCTTGTCTACGATCGGCAGCATCTCCTTGGGCTGGGCCTTGGTTGCCGGGAGGAACCGGGTACCCCACCCCGCCGCCGGAATGATCGCCTTCCTGACAGGTTTAAATGGCAACTGCTTCACTCTCCAATCGACTCGTATGCTTAAAGGTTACAAAGAGCAACATCATATATTTCGAGGCCGGCGCCGGATCTCCTTCCAGGGGCAGTTTCGCCCTGGCTCCTCTTGGGCGTTGTGGCAGCAGAGAAAATTTTTCCCGGCGTCCTGCAGGCGCAGGATCTGGGCTAAAGCATCCAGAAGATCACATTTTAGGGTAATCGCAACAGCCCGCTTGGAGGTAGAAGATGGGTCATCACCCTGGCCGTCATTCGATGCGCCGTTTATCGGCAGCCATTCTGGCCTCGATCCTGCTGCTGGTGTCCGGGTGCCTGCAGCAGCGGCAAACAGCGCCTGCTCTGCAGCCAGCGCCCAACCAGGCGGTGCAGATCACGGTGGCCGCCGCCGGCGATCTCCTGATGCACAACACTGTCGTCAATTCCGCCTATGACGGTGTGGCCCGGCGCTACGACTTCAATCCGGACTTCGCCGCTATCGCCCCCTACCTGAGATCGCCGGATTATACCATCGCCAATCTGGAGACGCGGCTGGCAGGCCCCAGCTTCGGCTACACCGGCTACCCGCGCTTCAATACTCCTGCCGAGCTGGCCCGGGCCATGCGGGAGGCGGGGGTCGATCTCCTGTCCACCGCCAACAACCACAGCCTGGATATGGGTTGGACCGGGATCGTCAATACACTGGACAATCTGGATGCCGCCGGCATGGCGCACATCGGCACCTACCGCACCCCCGCCGAAAAGGCCTCGCCCCTGATCGTCGATGTCCGGGGCATCAAACTGGCCTGGCTGAACTATACCGCCACCACCAACGGCCTTTCGCTGCCGCCCGGCAAGGGTTTTGCCGTCAACCTGTTGAGCCCGGAGGCGGTGGCCGCAGAAGCCCGGGAGGCCCGCCGGCGCGGGGCCGACCTGGTGCTGGCGGTGATTCATTTCGGTAACGAGTACCAGCGCTACCCGGACGCCAGCCAGCGCCAGATCGCTCTCCAGCTGGCAGCATCCGGGGTGGATGTGATCATCAACTCCCACCCCCACGTGGTACAACCGATCGAGGTCCTGCCAGTACAGCGGGATGATGGACGGACCTACAACTGCGTCGTCGCCTATTCCCTGGGCAATTTCATCTCCGACCAGCGGTGGCGCTATTCGGACAGCGGCATCATTCTCTACCTGGAAATTATCAAAGATCAGGCCGGTACCAGGGTGCAGGGCACCAGCTACCTGCCGGTCTATGTGCAGAAGAGCACGGCAGCAGGCAGGCTGCGCTTCCGGGTGCTGCCCGTATCGCCGGCCGTTCCGGTGACTTCGGACAACTCCCTGACCGCGGCGGAGAAGACCCGGATAGCCCAGGTGTGGGAGGAGTTGACCGCCCACCTGAACGATCCGGCCCATGGAATCAGGCCCTACCAGGCGCAACCTGCTGTCAATTCAGTCAGCCTCCTGCTGCAGCCTGCCCAACAGCCTCCTGCCGGCCCGCCCGGCGAAATTCACGAACATCTCTACCTCGGATAACCTCAGCAGGTAGGCAGTCACCCCGTAAACAACCGCACCGGCGCAGATGACGGCCGCCAGACAGGCAGCGGCCAACACCAGGCCATGCCCGGTGGTCAGTCCGGCTATTGGTTGCCAGGCAAACCACACGCCCAATCCCATCGCCACGCTGGCCACCCCCATCCGCCACGCTCCGTCCAGCATCGAGCGGGTTCCCAACCCACCGAGCCGTCTCCGCAGCACCTCCATCAGCAACACCACGCTGAACAGGGCGGCTATGGAAGTGGCCAGGGCCAGGCCGCCGAGCAGCATGGGCTTGACCAGCAGCAAGTCCAGCACGACATTGACGGCCACCCCTGCCATGCCCCACAGCATCGGTGTCACGGTGTCCTGCAGGCTGAAATAGACCCTGTTGATCACCTGCTGCAGGGCCATGGGGATCAGGCCGAGGCTGAGGAAGAGCACTGCGGTTGCGGTCATGGCAGTAGCTCTGGGGTCGAAGGCCCCGCGCTCGAACAGGATCCGCACGATCGGCTCCCGCAGCACCGCCAGGCCGACGGTCACCGGCAGGGTGAGGAAGATGCTGACCCGGATACCACTGGCAAGGGCGCTGCGCAAGCTACCCAGGTCTTGATCCGCCGCATAGCGGGAAAAGGTGGGGAACAACACGGTGTAGACGGCGGCTACAAAGATACCTAAGGGGAATTGGGTGAGCTTGCTGCCGAAGTTCAGGGCGGCAATGCTGCCCGCCGCCAGCCCCGAGGCCAGCATGCGGTCGACAGCCATCCCGAACTGCCCCACGCCGCCGGCGAACAGGACCGGGACAATCTTCCGCCCGACCTGACGCAGCCCGGGGTCTTGCCAGTTCAACAGCGGCCGGTACCGGAACCGCAGCTCGCGCAGTCCCGGCCACAGCACCAACAACTGGCACAGGGCCACCAGGATCGTACCGATCACCGCCGCCATGATCCCGTAGCGCGGCGCCCCGAGCACCAGTATGGCGATCATCAGAAAATTGGCGGGGATGCCCACCAGGGCCGGCCAGGTGAACCGCTCCCTGGCCTGCAGGTAGCCGGTGGCGATGGCGGCCAGGGCCATCAGGATGATCGTCGGGAGCAGCAGGCGGGTCTGGTAGACCGTAACCGTATAGGTCTCGCCCCTGAAACCCGGAGCAAAAACCCGGACCAGGAACGGGGCGATCAGCACTCCGATCACCGACAGCGCCAGGCATATCAGCAGCGTCAGGGTGATCAGGTTGTTGATGAACCCCGCGGCAGCCTCCTCGCCATCATCGTGCAGACGCCTGGTGAAGACCGGAATGACGGTGATCGTCAGCCCGAGGCCGACTGCGGTAAACAGCATGGAGGGCACAAAGGAAGCCGCCAAAAAAGCATCTGCCGCCCAGGTGGCGCCGTAGTATTTGGCCATTGTCGTATCCCTGACAAAACCGAGCACCTTGCTGAGGATCGATGCGGCCGCAATCAGGCTGGCGGCCTTGAATAGCTGTTCCTTCTTCAAAAATTCTGCCACCTTTAAGGCCGCATCCTGATAGGAGCAGTTCCTTGGACCGAATCTCTTGCCGCCAATATTACCAAATTAACAGGGCTGTTTAAGCCATGGTATCAATTCCATTTTGCAGCTGCACATTCCTGCCCGGCATCTTTTGATGCGTCCGGTTAAAAAAAGCGCTCCTGGTTACATTAACAATGGGAGGTGCTGCAATGAAAGGGAACACTACTGGTTGGTATGTTGCCGGTTTAGGCGCTGCTGTTACCGGCATCGGGGCAACAGTGCTGAGCGGTCCCCTGGCGGCTGGAGCCATCGGCTTCGGGCTTGCCCACGTCATACTGGGAGTAGCCGACAGGCTGCGCTCCAGCGTGCGCAGCTAACCGCATCCCCCAAAAAAGCGTCCGGGAACACGCCGGACGCTTTTTCTCTGGCCGCTTAAAGAGGAATCAGCGGCCTGGCGGGGAATTAATGATCATTTGTACGCATTCACACCGCTAGAAAGCTGGTTTGCTCCGTGTCCAACGAACTCAAGGGATATTTGCTGGTGGCTGCAGCCGCTTTTTTTTGGGGCCTGACCGGGGCCGTCGCCAAATACTTCTTTAACCAGGCGCTGAGCCCTCTGGTTCTGGTGACGGTCCGATTATCCCTTTCCGGCCTGATCTTGCTGCTGATCATCTTTTTGCGCCACCCCCGCCTGTTGCGCTTGCATCCCGGGGACATCGGGAAAATGGTCATCTTCGGGATCTTCGGCATGTCCTGCGTCCAATTCCTCTACCTCTACACCATCAGCCAGTTAAATGTGGCCACTGCGGTCTTTCTGCAGTACCTGGGTCCCGCCTTCATCGCTCTCTACGCAGTCTTCTGGAACAGGGAGCGTCTTAGCCGGCACTCCCTGTCTGCCCTGCTGCTGGCTCTGGGCGGCAGCGCCCTGATCGTCGCCGGCCAGAGCCTGGCAGGCCTGAGCGGGCACTGGATCGGCCTGCTGACCGGCTTTATCTCAGCCCTGGCCATGTCCTTCTATATCATTTACGGCAAGGTGCTGTTGAATCAGTACAACTCCTGGGTGGTACTGGGATATGGCCTGCTGTTCGGAGCGGTCCCCTTCTGGTTTCTGGAGCCGCCCTGGGTGATCTATGGCTCCCATTACAGCGGGCAGATCTGGCTCTTCTTTGGCTATATCGTGATCTTTTCCACCCTGGTGCCCTTTGGCCTGGCCTTCATGGGGCTGCGCTACCTCAAGCCCGCCCCCGCCAGCATCACCATGATGCTGGAACCGGTAATAGCCGGTGTCACCGCTTACCTGCTGCTGGGTGAGCTGCTTAACGGCTGGCAGCTTGCCGGATGCAGCCTGATCCTGGCAGCGGTGGTGATCCTCAACCTGGAACATCAGCCCGCCGGCGCCAGCCCTCGATCAGCCTCAACTGATGATCGAAAGATACCGGTCTGTAAGTGAATCACGCCTGTGCAGGGAGCCGCAAACCAGGGATCGTGACAGTCACATCCGGGAAAGGTCACAGGCAGGGGTTGTGCGGCAGAGGCCTTAATGGAATAGCGTATAAACGCCGATCATAATCAGCATGATGCCCGCGGCGGGGCTGCCCCAGTCCCCCAGCATGCGCGAGGTATAGCGCAGGCCTAACCAGATGCCCGCCCAAAATGTCAGCAGGCTCAGGCTGGATACGGCGATAGTAGTAAGACCGATGTTCAGGCCCAGCATTCCGGCGGCAAAACCGTTAGGCAGGTTGTTCAGGGTCAGGGCCAGGCCGAGTACTGCAGCCTCCCCCAGATCGATGCTGCCGGAATAATCCCAATCCACCAACTGCGGATCACGAGTCAGGCGCGCCAACTCCCTCAGCCATTGTTGAGGGCGTTTCGGGGCTGTCACACCAGTTCTTAGCAGCACGGGCTGCAGCGGGGCAGTATCAATAATGCCCCGCTGCCAGCAGGACTGGATCAGCACGTAGAGACCGGCAATAATAATGATGCCGGCACCCAGGTAGTTGGCAATTCGGGTATTGAAATAGAGCCTGGCCAGGTCCTGGCCGAGCAGCATGGTGACCAGGGTGCCGACGCTGGTGATCAGGGCGATCAGCAAGTTTGACTCCAAGGGAAGCCTAATCCTGCGGGTGCCGTAAGCAAGACCGACCATGATGTTGTCCAGGTTGCACGACAGGGCCAGGGCCAGGATCGTCATGAGATGCATCTGTTGCTCCTTATAAATAGGCGCCATGACTGGTTAAACTGACTTTAACGGTGATGCCAGATTTCCATCTGCCCTGTTACGAGCCTGACCCCTGCGGGGCCTCGGGGCCTGGAATGCCCTGGTCTTTTTCAAAACGGGCCTCGGCAACCAGGTCCGACAGAGACTCCTCAGCCTCGGAAAAACCGGACTTGACTTTGTCCGCAGCCTCATTCAAGCCCTGCATCACCGAAGCCAACACCGGCTTCAGGGCCGGTTTCACCGACGGCCACAGGGCGGCGGCGGCCAGAGCCACGGTCGCTCCCAGCAGGAAGGCCTTGGTTTCCGGGGCCCCCAGCAGCTTCCCGGGGCTGTTCAAAGGCCCCGGATCTTTCACCGCCACGCCGCTGTCCGCCAACTGGCGCCGCACCTCTTCCCTGATCAACCGGGCCAGTTCCGTTTCCAAATTATCAGCCATCTTGTAATGCTCCCCCTTCACTAGAGAATTTTTTATTTGAAAATATTATTCTTGGCCAGCAGAAAATCCAGCACCGCCGGGAACAGGATCAGCGGCGCCGACCCGACCCACTCGCCCGCGGTCACGGTCCTGGTGCCAAAGAAGCGCTGGCCCAACGGCAGGTAAATAGATAGGGCCAATAAACCGATCGAAACTGCCGATGCCCCCACCAACATCGTTGAGGGCAGGCCCTTCGGACTGCAGGCCAGGGCGTAGACGATCTGCTGGGCGGTCAGCCCCCCGAAGGCCAGAGTCCGGGCGCCAGTCAGATCGGTAGTCTTCAACAGGCGATGATAGGCATACAGCACCGTCAGACCACTGCTCAGGCCGGTTACAACCAGCCGGCGGTTGAAAGCCGGATTCAACAGCGGGCGATGCCCGGGTGCGGCGCCCGGCGGGCGTGCCGGCTGCAGCATCACATCCGGAGATGGTGGGGTGACGCTCAGGGCAATAGCCGGCAGGCCGTCACCGATCAGGTTGATCCAGAGCAGCTGCAGGGGCAGCAGCGGCAGGGGCAGCCCTAGGAAGACTGCTCCCAACATCAGAATTACCTCGCCGGCGTTGGTACCTAGCAGGTACTGCAAACTGCGGCGGATATTCTGATAGGTCCCACGCCCCTCCTCTATCGCCGCCACAATGGTGGCGAAATTATCGTCGCTGAGGACCAGGCTGGCTGCCTCCCGGGTGACATCGGTGCCGATCTTGCCCATGGCAATGCCGATGTCCGCCTCCTTGACCGCCGGGGCGTCGTTCACCCCGTCGCCGGTCATGACCACTATCTCGCCCTGCATTTTCAGGGTTTTGACAATGTCGAACTTGTGCTGTGGCCGCACCTGGGCAAAGACCCTGGTCTGTGGCACCACATCGGCCAACTGGGCAGCATCCAGGCCATCCATCTCCGCCCCGGTGAGCACCCTGTCACCGGGCGCCATCAACCCCAGTTCCAGGGCAATCGCCCGGGCTGTAGCCGGATGGTCGCCGGTCACCATCTTCACCTCGATACCGGCCTGGCGACAGGTGGCCAGGGCTTGGCAGATCTCCGGGCGCGGCGGGTCGTACATGGCGATCAGGCCGGCGAAGACCATGCCTTTTTCCAGGTCGTCGTCGCTGGCCAATTCCAACTCATCCAAGCCAATTCGCTTATACGAGACCGCCAGCACCCGCAATGATCGCTCCGACAATCCCTCGGTCTGCTGCTGGCAGAAGAGGCGCATAGTGGGAAAGAGCACGATCTCCCGGCCTTCTTCCCGGAAAAACTTGCACCTTTTTAGAATCGCCTCCGGGGCGCCCTTGGCAAAAGCCCAGGCCTGTCCATCCTGGTCCTTGCAGGCAACCAGCATGCGGCGCCGGTTGCTGTCAAAGGGGATCAGGCGCTTCACCTGGTACTGCTGTTTCAACTCTTCCTGCCAGAGGCCGGCCTTGGCTGCCGCCACCAGCAACGCCCCCTCGGTCGGGTCGCCGGCAACCTGCCAGTCGTCAGTCTCCGTCTCCGGCGGCGCCAGCCGCGTATCATTGCACAGGACTGCCGTCACCAGAGCCCTCCGCAGGCCCTCGTCAACCTCCCGGAAACCGTTGGATTTGAACTCGCCCTGCGGGTTGTAGCCATCGCCGGTCACTGTCCACCAGCGGTCGGTGTAGATGACTCTTACCGTCATCTGGTTTTGGGTCAGAGTGCCGGTTTTGTCGCTGCAGATCACGGTAGTGCTGCCCAGGGTCTCTACCGCTGCCATCCGGCGTACGATCGCCTTGCGGCGGGCCATGCGCTGCACTCCCACCGCCAGGGAGACCGTGGCGATCGCCGGCAGCCCTTCGGGAATGGCGGCCACCGCCAGGCTGGCGCCGCTGAGCAGCATTTCCAGCAGGCTGCGGCCACGCAGTATGCCCATGATCACCAGGGCGGCACAGGCGCCGAGAGAATATTGCATCAGCCTCGTTCCCACCTCGCCGAGGTTCTCCTGCAGGGGAGTCGGCTGGGGATGGCTCTCCTTGAGCATGGCTGCGATCAGGCCCATCTGGGTGTCCATGCCGGTGGCAAAGACCAGGGCCTGGGCCCGGCCGCGGGTGATATTGGTGCCCATGAACAGGCAGGCACTGCTGCCATCGGCCAGGTGGCTCTTGGGAACCGGGTAGGACTCGCCGGTCAGGGAGGCCTCATCCACCTCCAGCTCCCATTCGGAGATCAGGCGCAGGTCGGCCGGGACTTTGTCTCCGCTCCGGAGCAGCACCACATCACCGGGGATCAGCATGGCGGCAGGTATCTCCTGCTCCGCCCCGTCCCTGATCACACATGCGACCGGTACCTGCATGTTCCGCAGGGCCCGGATCGACTGTTCGGCCCTGCTCTCCTGAAAGGCGCCCAGCAAGGCATTCACGGCCACGATAGCCATAATGCTGCCGGCGTCGCCAAGGTGTCCCAGGAAAGCATTGACCACCGAAGCCCCGGTGAGCAGCCGGATCAGTTGGTTGTCCAACTGCTCCCGGATCCGGTGCCAGAAGCTCAACGGTTCCGGCTCCACCAACACGTTCTGCCGGTAGATCAGCAGACGCCGGTCCACCTCGTCAGAGGACAACCCCTGGTCCGGATTCACCTGCAGGGTCTCCAGGAGCGCCGAGAGTTCCAGGTTGGGCAAGCCCGGCACCTGAACAGCCTGGTGGCCGTTTCTGGCCAGCGGAATTACATTTTCCTGGGTAGCGGCAACCTGGCCGAGGTCCCGATCCATCTCCTCCGCGGCCTGTGACTCCACCCAGCCCAGGCGCCCGGCGTTGATCAGCAGAATGAAGCTCATAATCTTCTGCCCGAACATGGCCGCCGAGGTATTAAAGACTTTTAGGAAAGCCAGTCCGATGCCGATCACGTTGCCGGCCCGGACCAGCAGCAGGTTCTGCCGGTAGATCTCCCGGGCCTGCTTGGCCAACCGGAAGACATCCGCAATCCGCTGCGGATCGGACTGGGCGGCATACATATCCGCCGAGGCCAGGGGAGCGCCCAGGGCCATGCTAAAATCAGCGGCCGCCATGGCCTGCTCGTCATCCTTGCCGGAGCCGATGGCCATCACCAGGCGGCCCTCCCCCTTCAGCTCCTTGATGATCGCCGCTTTCCCCTCGGGAGTCATCCGGGCGTGGAAACGCTCCAGCCCCAGCCGTCCGGCCAGGAATTCCGTGTGCTCCTCGCTGCCGTAGCTCAATAGGACCTGCTTGTGAATCCCCAGCACCCGCAGCATCTCGATGGTCTGCTCCACGTTCTCCCGGACCTGTTCCTCGACCGCCATCAAGCCCACCGGTTGGCCATCAACCACAATATAGTAGGGCAGCAGGCCAAGCTGCTCATAACGTTTCGCCCGCGCCTGACAGGCCCGGTAGGGGATTTTCTTGCGCCGCAAGGTGGACCTGGCGCCGATGAGCAGCCGATGACCATCCACCGTTGCCTGTACCGCTCCCGCAGCCAACAACTGGGCATGCCGCGCCCGGGGCGGCTGAATCTGCTTGTCCTGCACCTGTCGCCACAGGGCCGGGCCCAGCGGATGAGGCACCTCCCGGTAGGCGGCAGCGGCCAAACCAAGCAAACGATCTAATGGATAGGCCTGGTCGACGGCATGGAACTCCTTGACCACGGGGCCCGCCAAAAAGAGCTGGGCCTCACACCAGACTGCGGTATCCAGGGATGGCAGCGCCAGCAGGTGGTGTCCGTCACCGAGCAGGTAGCCGTTCTCGTTAACGTGCCGCTGGCCGGTCAATGATACGGTAGATTCGGCCAGTTTGGCCGCCGCCGGCACGCCGGCCACCAGCATGGCCAGGGCCTGGTGAGGGTCATGCCGGAATAAATAGACACCACCGGCCAACGCCAGGGTCAGCTTGGTGGTGTTTTCGATCTGTCCGGCCAACTGTTTCGCATCAGCGGCTGGCAAGGATGACGGCCTCAAATCTACATCTTGTTGCTCAGCCAGACTCAGATAGTCGGCGGTGGCATTGGACGAGGCCACTTTTTCGGCGACATTCAGGGCCTCGGTCAGGACCAGGATAATCAGGCCGGGCATGCTCTCCCGCATCAACGTCAGCGAAAACGAGGCCACCGCCAACAACAGGTCGGTGTTGAGTGTTTGGCCGCGGTTAAGGCCCCTGAAGCCGCGTTTCAAGACCGGATAACCGGCCAGTATGTTGACTATCGCAGCCATATTGAGCAGTTGCGGCGATCTGGATAGCGGGGAGGCGCCACGCACAAATTTTCTTAGCCAGAGGGCAAGCAAAAGCAGGCCGCTGCCCGTAAGGCGCAGCACATCCTTATTGCTGGCAGCCTGCCTTGAGCGCACGGCCATGTTTCTGGCAGGACCTTCTCCAGGCAGTGTTGCATCGATTGTCGTTACCGTCACGGCAGAATGAGCGGCACAAGAGGCGGCTGCCTCTCCAACCTGCCGGATCAGTTCTGCCTCACCGATCTCTTGCGGGCGGTACATGATCAACAGGCTGCCGGTCAGGGGGTTAGCTTGGACTGTGGTCACACCCGGGCTTTTGGACAGCACCTCACAAAGGGGTGCCCGGGACAGGCATCCTGACTTCAGCCCCGCCAGATGCAGGCGCAAACGGCCCGGCAGGCGGTGGCGCACTGACAACAATTCCCCTTGTTGCGACAAAAGTAATCACCGCACGTTTAAATTAATAATTCCTTTTTAGGGTAAACTAATCAATAATTAAACGGAGTTAGAGGTATTGATTTCCAATCATGATTGAATTATACTATTATTGTATCGTTAACTGTCCTTTAGTGTAAAGTTATAACATAATAAGGAGGGTCGACATATGTTTAAGGGTGAATTGGGACAAGCTCTCGGGCCTTGGGGTTTGCTGGCGGTAGGTGTTATAGCCGGTGTCATGGCGTCTCCGTTGCTTCGCAAGGGTGCTCGTCGCCTGGCAGTCCTGGCTACATGCGGGGTTCTCAGCATCGCAGATGAGGTCAAGAAGGCCACTGACGAGGTTAAAAAAGTAGCTGTTGAAGCCAAGGGCGAACTGAATAAATTAGTCGACGAAGCCAGAACTGTGGGCACTGAAGGCGCCGCAACCGTAGAAGATTAGTTTTTTTGACTCAACCATTAATCAGGCACAGTAATCTGTTTCCAAATTCATGAGCACATCGGTTGTTTGATCCTGGGACAGGTCGTCATAGAGCGCCCAGAGCTGTACAGCCACTTGAATAGAAATCGCTTTGAAGAGACGCTTCTGCATGTTAACCCTGACGCCCTCAACCGCCCAGGTTAGCTCTTGCAGGCAGCGTTTTTCTTCTTCTTGGGGCGTGGTTCCCAGCATGCGCCATAGCAGCTTGCCCGGTTTCAACTTGCGGACCGGCCAGGCGCAATCGCTGACTGCCCGGTTCCAGACCAGGTGACAGGTTTCCATCAGGGTCTTGTTCAAAATCACTGTCTTCCGGCTCCAGGCCAACTGCTCGCCCAACAGCCTTGCCTGTACCTCAGGCGTTATCCCCAGCCGTTCCTCGACCAACCGCAGCAGCACCGGCCGCTCTAAAACACCGGCTGTCAGACTGCTCAGTTCTAGCGACAGGTCAGCCAGGAACGCCTGCAGTTTATCCAGGCTTAACAGGGCCTGCTGTATACTGCTGGGCTCAATGCTCCCCTGCCACAACTGCTTCGCCAGCATCTCGCTGGATACCGCCGCGAATAAGTTCTTCAGCCTGTCTTTGATGATCCCCCGGCACTCCGCTACCAGGTTGGCGGTTCCTTCTTCAAAGAGGTCATTCCGGGCTTCGATATCGAGTGGTATAGACTGGTGTTTCATCTGTCACGCCTCCCCTCCGAACCCTTTGATCCCAATATGTATTATAGAAGGCAAACATTAACCGCCTGTTAAGCAGTGTGTATTTTATGTAAGGGTTATGTTAAGTTTCTATTAACTTTCTACCCCCTGCAGCGGGCATCAAATTTACGGCCATTATTTAATGCCTGAGCGTCAAGGGCATAGGCAAATCTGTTCCCGAGTATTTATATGGAAATAACTACAGCTGGAATCGATCTTCGCATCACCTTCATGCCATTAATGTCATTAATACTATAATCTATTATTTAACATGACAAGCAGGATTATCCATACAGCCAACGAAATGATCTATTACCCTTAATACCTATCCAAATAGCTGGTGCAAAACGCCGCCGAGTATGCTCCACATATGTATACAAATTGAACCTTTAATTAAGGCAAAGGGAGGGAGGGAATTACGATAAGCTAACTGCGCTACTCCCGGTCCTACGTTTTTGCCTGAAAAAATCCTGGCACAAGGAGAGAAATCGAGATGAGTCTATTCAAATTCGGCAAAAAACCTGCCACATACGACAAGCGAGACCTTCTGTTTGCGAATTACCGAACGACGGCCGCCCTGCCGCCGCACCCCAAGCAATTCGGCCACGAGCGCCTGATCCCTGCCAAGGGCTGGGAAGTGCTGGGCAACGGCCCCGACGACACAGTTTCCCCGGGATTCCAAGGTGCGGGAGATTGCGTCTTTGCGGGCGGAGATCACGAAACGATGTTGTGGACTTCGGAAAGCGGCAATCCGGCCAAATTTACCGGGGCCAACGCGATCTCGGATTACTCCGCCGTAACCGGCTACAAACCGAGCAACCCCAATTCCGATAATGGCACAGTAACTCAGAACGCACTGACCTACAGGTGGAAGACCGGCCTGATCGATGCCGTTGGCAACCGGCACAAAATCGGAGCCTTTCTGGCGTTGGAGCCAGGCAACACCGACCAGCTTTATGAGGCCCTCTACCTCTTCGGCGTTGTGGGCATCGGCATCCAGTTTCCCAATTCGGCAATGGATCAGTTCAATGCCGGCAGGACTTGGAGCGTCGTGCACGGTGCACAGATCGCAGGTGGTCATTACGTACCGCTCGTCGCCAAGCGCACCTATCTTGAATGCGTTACCTGGGGCCGTACCCAGATGATGACACTGCAGTTCTTCAAGAAATACTGCGATGAGGCCTGGGCGATTCTCTCGCCGGAAATGCTCAAGGACGGCAAATCGCTGGAGGGCTTCGACCTCGATCAACTTTCCAATGACCTTAAAGCCCTGGGCTAGAATCCGGGCATATTCGAAGCGTAAGCAATGGCGCACTTACGGGGCATACTAACATAAAGGGGGTTATCCGCAGTTGCCGGATAGCCCCCACCCAGATCATCTTCCAATTAGCACATCTTGATAGCAGGCCTTTACTGTCTATTCGCTCTTCTTGTTCAAACCGGCGAACAGCTTGTTGCCCTCGAGGCTGATTATTACCAAAATAAAACCGCAGATGACGGTAACTATTTCAGCAATGAGATCCTTGCCGCCCAAGGAGAAGGTTAAGGCGATCGCCAGAAATATCGACGGTGCGTGATTGAGCCAGGTTTTTGCCAGGAGGATGAAATGCACCAGGCAGACTACAGCGGTAATCACACCAACATCGACCAACAGTGTCAGGGGAACGCTCAGGCCGGCTTTGACCAGAAAGCCGACGCCCCAGACGTAGAGCAGGCCCCAGGCGCATCCTACTATGAAACTCAAGGCATAGTTGGGAAATTCTTTGGTATTGCCCCCGCCGTTGAAGTAAAGAGCTGCCGAGGCAAAAGCCATCCACAGAACACCCAGGTTGGACAACGGGAAGAACTGAAATATGCAGCAGAAAAGACCGAAGACCACGCCGACGATAATGCTAAGACTAACCATCTAGCTATACCCCCTCAGTTGAATTAAGTTTTATAAGATGAAAACCGATAAAAAACTTGCTGCTAAATACTTTTTTCTGTGTACGTAGCACATACTTGCTAAAATTAGTGGCTTTGATCACCCCCATGCACGCAGCAGCGCACTGAACAGAATCAATAGTCTCCCTGAAATAGTTCCTTTAGAATCCTGTTGCGTTTGAACAGTCAGACTGATACCCAATACACATATTGTATTTGTCGAAGAACATCGTCGCAGACGCCAGCACTGGCCAGTTGCCGGGTCTTACAGGCAATGTTTTTCAGGGAGAGCTAATCAGACCAGCTTGGAATCCAACCATCTATAAATCTCCTCGATATGCGTCCTGTTCCCGCCATTAGCGCCAATACCCCCTATTGCTTTTAGGATGGCATCCCTCCGGAAGGGAAGAGCTTTAAGCGCCGCCGCCAGGCTCTCGATCAGGTCGCCATCCAGGGCATCGGAGTAGATGACCGCGTCTGTGATCTTGCCGTCCTCGACGCTGAGCTGCAGATCGATCTCGCCCCAGACAAACCGGTGGCAATATGAGATGTCAAACTCGGGTGTTTCTCCGTATCTCCATTCCCAGGACGCATGTTTACTATATAGTTGATCAAGCTCTCTATCGGCCCGATCAACTGCATATGCTTCGGGATGACCGCCATAGAAGGAGCTGTAGCTCTCCTCAAGGCTTCTGATTACGGCATCGACCGTGATCCCGGCCTGCAGGCCGGATAGGTTGACCACTCTTGCCCGCACGGAATCCACGCCCTTAGAGGCGATCTTCTCTCTTGATACCTGCAGGTAGCGGGCCAGCCTGGTCAGGTCTGAATCGATCAGCAGCGTCCCATGATGTAATGCCGATTCGCCATGGAGATGAAATGCGCTGCCTGAAAACTTCTTGCCATCCACCGTGAGATCGTTGCGTCCGGAAAATTGCGCTCCGACCCCAAATTTATTGATTGCATGCAGGACTGTCTGCAGTTGTTTGTCCACATCGTATAAATTCTTGTCCGCAATAAAGGTAAAGTTCAAGTTTCCCAGATCTTGAAAAACCGCTCCCCCACCGGATGTCCTGCGGGCCAGTTTGCCTCCCTCCAGCTCCAGCAGATCGCACCGGCACTCCCTCCAGGCATTCTGGTACTTGCCGATCATCACCGTAACCTCGATCTGCCATAGGTACAAAATTACCTCATCTTTTGCCAGGTGATTGAGCAGGTATTCTTCCACGGCCATGTTATACCAGGGGTCGTAAGAAGCTGCGCGTACAATTTTTGCTTTCATCACACGTCATTGCCCCCTCACGGTGGAACGTCAACTGACGGTTTCTTTTCTCCCTTGGTTCCTATCATCACAATGATGCCAGAGCTGCTGAGCGCGATACGAACTGCGCACTAGGGGGCCGGATTCCACGTGCAAAAAGCCGATCTGAAGCGCTCTTTCTTTGAAGGCGTCAAACTCCTCAGGAGGCACAAACCGCCTGATTGGCAGGTGCTGCGGCGAGGGCCGCAGGTACTGGCCAACGGTCAGGACATCACACCCTGCATGGCGCAGATCCTCCATCACCGCCACTACCTCGTAGAACTTCTCGCCAAGCCCCACCATCAGGCCGGACTTCGTATAGATGCCAGGCGCCTTTTCTTTGACATACTTTAATAAGTCGAGGCTGCGCCGATAATTAGCGCCAGGGCGCACAACGGTGTAAAGGCGTTCCACGGTCTCGATGTTATGGTTGAAAACATCCGGATTTGCCGTAATAACTATATCAATGGAACGCTCAACTCCTTGAAAATCGGGAGTCAATACCTCGATCGTCGCCTCGGGCAGCCATCGGCGTACGGCCTGGATGGTGGCTGCAAAATGCCCGGCGCCCCCATCGGGCAGATCATCCCGGGTAACGGAAGTGACCACGACATGTCGCAGTTCTAAAGCCGCAGCCACCCGGGCCAGTTTTTCCGGTTCGCCAGGGTCGGAAGGCAGAGGCACACCCTTAGTAACTGCGCAGAACCTGCAGTTTCTGGTGCAGCGGTCGCCGAGAATCAGGAAGGTCGCGGTGCCGGCAGCCAGGCACTCGCCCTGGTTTGGGCACATGGCGCTCTCGCAGATGGTGTGAAGATCATACCGGTTAAGGATCTCTTCGGTGGCGATCATTTTCCCTACCGGTGGCAATTTTTTGTGCAGCCAGCTCGGAAAGTGTGAAGCCATTCTATCTCCTCCTCGCCCAAGCAGTTACTCTTTCAGCGGCTCACTGGCCAGATCCCTCTCGCCATGTATCCAGTCCTAATGCGCAGTACAGACTTCCGGCGCCGCCGCGGCCAGTCCGGCCAGGCTGCAGCACTCCTCGGTAAAGCAGGCTGCCAGCCCCCGCCTCCGGGCGTAAAGCACTGTTGACTCATCCGGGTAGGCGATGGCGTCGACGCCGCAGTCCACCGCCAGCTTTTCGATGGCCCGTTTATAGGCGCCCGGTGGCCGGGCACAACCCAGGGTCAGAGGAGCATCCGGATTCAGGAGGCGCCCCGTCCCGATCACGCAGGCAACCTCTTCAACCGGCGGTGGCGCCGTCCCGTTCATCCCGGTTCCGCTCAGCGGCGACAGGATAACCAGCACCAGTGCCTGCGGGCTCGCCTGCCGGATCATCTCCAGGGCGTTCAGCTCACCGCGGATGGTTCCGTAATGCAGCCCGATGACCAGGTGCGGGGCAATGTTCAGGCCAGCCTCACGGCAGTTCAGCATCGCTTCCAGATAGTGATGCGGCTTCCGGTCGAGGTGGTAGACCTCCCGGATGGTATCCTCATCCCCGATCACATCGAGCAATACCTGGTCGACGCCTGCTTCCTTGAGGGCGCCGGCTGTCGACCGGCTGATCAGCCCACTGTGCACCAGCACCCGCAGGCCCAACTCACGCGCCCGCTTCAGGGTTCCGGCAAAGGGGAGCAGCGGCACCTCTCCGGCGGCATCGGCCCCGCCGCTGACCAGGATCCCCCGGCACCCCTGCGCCGCCAGCCGTTCCACCTGCCGGCGCAGCGCCTCCGGAGTGGAAGCCGGGATCATCGTCTCCAGCAACTTCCCCCGGCAATGGGCGCAGTTGCAGGCACAGGCCGTGCCGGTCACGCTCAGGTTGACGAAAGAACGAGCATGATTGGCGTAAAACCGGTTCTGGTAGTGCTTGGCTCCGGGGGCGGCGAACACGATCTTTGGCTGATGGGCCGCCCGGACCTGCCAGGCCTGCTCCAGGATCTCGCTAAGCTTCGACATATGAGTTCGCTCCATCCCAGATCTGCTCGCCGATCTCCTCTATATCATCCGGTTCCGGTACAAAGGGATAGTTCCGCAACGGTTCGCTGGCCCTTTCATTCCCGAACGGCCGGTTGCAGGCCGGTTGTCCGTCCTCACCGGGACAGCCGGAGGTTATGAAGGCCAACCCGCTCTGCACGTAAGGCTCGATCTCCAGGCCGAAACCAGTGATCTGACCGGCGGTGTTGTATTCCAGGCAGCCCTCGTCGATGATTCCCTCGTTGATCAGGTAGCGGGCCAATTGCAACCGCCGGTACTGCCCCATATCCGGGCGTCTCCAATCCTCCAGCCGGCTGCCCGCCTCCGGAAAAAAGGAGAACAGGTGCGTCAAGGCACCCATCCGGTAGGCCCTGGCGATCACACCCGCCATCTCCTGCTCAGTCTCCCCCAGGCCGACGATCAGGTGCACGCCGACATGGTACTGGCCGAACAGATCCACCGCCTCGGCCACCGTCTCCCAATACCGCTCCCACCGGTGTGGACCCTGTACTCCCCGGCCGCGGTGCAGTTCAAACAATTTCTCGGTGGCGGCGTCGATGGCAATGCCAACCCGGTCAGCCCCGGCAGCCCTGATCAGCGCCAGGTCGCGTCCAGGCTTCATGGCAGTGGGAGTCAGCAGGGCACTGACCGGCACCGTCCCCTGATCCCTTAATTCTTTGATGATGATACAGGTATCAACCACGCTGCGGGGATGAGTGATCATGGAGATACACGCTCGCTTGAATGAATGCTGGCTGGTCCGTAGCTTGCCCAGGATCTCCTCCAGGGGGAAGATCGGCCACTTGACGCGAATGAAGGTGCGAGCAGCGGTCACATCCCGGTTGCAGGCCAGACCACAGTAGCTGCAGGTGGCCCGGCAGCCGTTCTGGTAGACAAGCAGTAGATTGAGACAGGTGCATTTCGTCCGGCGTAGAAACCGGCCCGAGGCCAGGCCCAGGCTCATTGCCCCGGCCATGCTGGTTTGAACGTATGACGGGCTTTCCTGTACTTTTTGCATGGCAACTACCTCCCAGCGGATGATTCAGCCGTTTTAAAGCTTTGCTCCCGTCCCCTGCCTGTAGGGTAAACAGCGGTCTGCAGGGCATAGAAAAAGTCATCCGGTGTGATTCCGGGGATCCTCACCTGGTGGGCGTTAAAAAAACCGCGCACGGTTTGCAGAAGATCGCCGGGTTCGCAAGAAGCATTTTTGAGAGCAGCTTCGAGGTCGAGGATGCTCCGCTCCGGATAGGCGAAGAAATCGCCGGTGATGAAAGCGTACCTGATGCGACGGCGGGTCCGGTCAAGCGTGAGCGTCACCCGGATCAGGCCACCCGGGGTTTTATAATCCACCGTGCTCAGGCTGCTGTCCTGGAGCTGCCGGGTCCCCCAGATCCAGTCACCGGACTGGAACAGAGGCAATTCCTGCTCCAACAGCTTCTTTTCCTGTTCCGTGAGTGCCCCCGCTTCCAGCCTGATACCCAGGACTGAGGCAAACCCCACCGCCATCGCCTGTTTGATGGCAGGCATTGAAGGCAGAGAACCCAGCACCTCTCGCAGGGAGACCACCCTCTCTTTAAAGCTCTGCACCTGTTTGTCATCCAGCTTGGCGATCGGCAACCTGAGGCACCTGATCATGGTCTCCACATCAAAATCGTTGAGCACCGTGCCGTGATAGATCAGAGCATTGCCGGCCTCGGCCCCGCCGGTGCCGGAGATCTTGCGGCCTTCCACCTCGATATCGTTCTTGGGACGAAACCTGGCCGCCACTCCCAGCCTGGCCAACCCGGCTACAGCCCCCTCACAGAGCAGACGGTACATATCGTCAAGCCGGCCGGGGATGCCCGGGGTATCTTTGCAGGCAACAAGTTCCCAGCCCAATACCCCCTCATCCACATAGATCGCCCCGCCGCCGGAAACACGCCGGTTGATCTCGATCCCGTGATGGAGGCAGTAGTCCTCCTCCACCTCCAGCGGCACCGACTGGTGATAGCCGACCAGGGCGCTGGGCGTGAACTCCAGAAAATGCAACGTATTCGGTATCAAACCACGGCTGCGGGCGGTCAGGATCACCCGCTCCAGCGCCATGTTGTATGCTGCCGGCTGGGTACCGGTGTCCAGCAGGCGCCAGGCATCGCTCATAGGACAGCCGCTTCTTCCCGTTCACGCCGTATTTGTTCCTCGATCCACTCCCGGTAGGCCCCGGGGCTCAGCAGATCGTCCAGTTCGGATAAATCCGTCAGTTTCACCTTGATCAGCCAGCCGGCGCCGTACGGGTCCTGATTCACCCCAGCCGGATCCGCCTCCAGGTCGCTGTTCACCTCTACTACCATCCCACTCACGGGAGGCGCCAGCCCACCTACCCACTTCCCGGATTCGATCGAGCCGGAGACTTCTCCGCGGCGGACCAGGGTGCCGACTGGCGGCAGTTCCAAGTACAGAACATCACCGGCGACGCTCTGGCCATAGGCTGTGAGGCCGATCACCACCTCACCCGCAGCCGGCTGCACCCAGTAATCTTTCCTGTCGTAATGCAGATCTTCTGGAACAAGCCACTTGTCAAGTTGCATCTTGCTTCCTCCTTCTCCTGTGATGGAAGGTGGTTGTCATATATCTCACGCCTCCGCCGGCAATGCATCCGGGCGCCGGCTGCCGGTGTTGTGTATGGGCGGAAGATCCCCATCAGCAAGCAGATCCAGGCAGTCTGACAGGCTTGCCATCCTGCCGCCCCTGAGCAGGGCAATCCCGCTCTCCCCACTGGTGTGACTACGCTCCATCAGGTAAACACCCTCGGCGATCTTGATCTTGCGCTGTAGACGCCTGCGCCCCAGCAGATGCAGCCATGACTGGCCGGTGAGCCGCGCCTGGAGCCGCCCAGCTTCCGCCCTCAGTTCCTCGTCAGGCAGTCGTTGGGTGAGCGGGCCAAACTCCTCGGCAAAGCCCGCCGCCAGGGCCGCACTCAGCCTGGAACGCGGTGGCAATTCCGGCAGCCAATCCGCCAGGGTGGTCATATGCTGCCTCATGACGGTCTTGAGGCAGGCCCTGAAATCAGGCCCGGGCACCCGCAGCAACCCGCTCATGAGATCAAAATCAAAGTCTAACAGAATGTTGCCCGTGTAGGCCACGCACTCTCCGACATCCCCGGAGGCGCTCCCCGAACACTTGCTGCCCCCCACCACGATGTCAGCCGGTTCACGCAACTCTGCCGGCAGGCCGTACAGCCGGTAAACTTTTATAGCCGGTTTCAGGAACTTTTCATAAAGCCGCTGCCGGCGCAGCGGGAGGGCGGGGTTGTCCCGCCGCAGCACCAGCTGAAAAAATATCTGGTTGCTGTCCAGGTAGACCACGCCTCCGCCTGTTTCACGCCGCAGTAGAGGAAGGCCGCGGACCTCGCAGTATGATCGATCTATCTCCTGTTCGAGGTCATCGTGAAGGCCCAGGCAGACGTAGGGGCTGGTGGGATAGCAGATGATCAGGCCTTCCCGTCCCAGATAGGCCAAGGCATGGTAGTAGCACTGGGTTGACCACCAGTCAATGCCTGCCAGGTCATAAAAATCCACGGCTATCCCCTCCGCCCGTCCACATTGCCGGTCATATACTAGAACAGTTCGTCACCGCTCTTGAACTCGATCCCCGGGTGGTTGTCAAAGCGCACCACGCCGATCGCCGCTTTTCCCTGCACCGCCTTCTTCACCGCCGCCGTGCCCTCGATGCCGAAGCCGCCGCACAGCTCGATAGCGCCCACACCCTGCGCCGCCAGTTCCCCGGCCACCTGCACTGCATCCGCATAGCTCTTCACTCCGACCACCGTCAGGTTCACCGCCGGAGTCTCCACAACCGTCCTGTGCTTGCCGGAATCCGCTCCCGGCGCCAGAAAGATAAATGCCGCCTCTAATGCCATCTCTCTCACCTCCCCTCTCGATCCGCCATTAAAATATGCGCTATCTCTTTTGAACCGTCTCCTTGCTTCGCTAGTCGACAGCCTCCAGGAGGAGTTCGCTGACGTCCATCACCCTGACGGGCAGGCCGGCCTTGCGGATGGCCGCGCTCAGCATCTGCTCGCACTGTTGGCAGGCGGAGACCGCCACGGTGGCGCCGGTAGCCGCAATCTCCTCCACCCGGAACCGGGCGATCTCAGCAGACAGATCGGGGTCTACGCTCTGGAGATTGCCTCCCCCGCCGCAGCACAGCGATGACTCTCTGCTGTGCTCCAGTTCCACAAAGCTGACGCCGGGGATGCTCCTGATGATCTCCCGGGGCGCCTCAAAAACTCCGCTGTTGCGTCCGAGATCGCAGGGATCGTGGTAGGTCACCACCTCGTCCAGAGGCTGCGGCTCCAGGCACCCGTCACGAACCAGCCGGGCCAGGTACTCGCTGGTGTGCAGGATCTCCAGATCGTACCCGGCCAGGTCCTCCTGGCAGTCGTGCTTCCAGACGTGATAGCAGGAGGCGCAGCTGGCGATCAGGGTATGAATGCCCAGTTCCTTGACCTTGGCCACGTTGTGCCGGGCAAACTCCCTGGCGTCATCCACAAATCCGGCGCCCAGCAGGGGAAAGCCACAGCACCACTCCTCACCACCGAGGGTGGTAAAATCAACCCCGGCCTTCATCAAAAGCTGACTGACGGCCAGGGGAATCTGGGCTGCCTGGGGGAAGAATGAGGAGACACAGCCCACGAAGTAGCAGACCTCCGCCCCCTCCTGCCGGTCCAGGTGCTCCGGCTCCTCGTCGAGGTCCTGGGCCCACTCCAGACGGTCCTCGTTGTCAAAGGTGGAGACGTTTTTCCTGGCCAGCAGGTTATCCCTGATCTTGTCATAGGCCTGGGGCTCCTGACCCATCTGGCACAGGCGCCGGCGCAGTTCCAGCCACATGTTCCGGGTATCGATGCCAGTGGCACATTCCCGGGTACAGGCCCCACACAGGGTGCACTGGGCCACCCGCCGGGCAAAATCACCAGTCAGGGAGTCCTGGTGGCCCTTGGCGAAGATCTCCTTGGCCATGCTGATCTTTCCCCTGGGGGAGGCTGATTCCCATCCAATCACCCGGTAAACCGGGCAGGAACTCCGGCAGTTGCCGCAGCGGCCGCAGATCAACGACTCTTTTTCAAGGTCCTGAAGCAGGCTTTTATCATCCGGTGTCATCTACAGCTGCCCCCTCCCGTAAGGCTTCTGATCCCCGCCAGGCAATCCATGCCAACTGCAAAAAACAGGGGGTTCAACAGCAGCGGCCACCTGTATAGCTTGCCAGGATTGAGGAGCCCCTTAGGATCGAGCCTTTCTTTCCTGGCCCTCAACTCCGCCAACCGGCGTCCCGTGAAGATGCGACCGAGATAGGGGGTGTTCCACAAACCCACCCCGTAGGGATAGCCTCCATGCCGGTAACCCACGTCATGGATCTTCTTTACCAGGCTGAGGCCGATGATGTAGTCAAATACCTTGGTCTCATCGGCAAAGAACATGGTCATGACGATCGCCCGCTCCGGAGAGGCCACGTGCCCATAAGTACAGAGTCCCAGATGGAGCCTGCGGGCGAGTTGTTTAATATCGGCGAGATAGGGTACCAGTGACTGGACCGGGAGCCAGACCTCGCCCCCCAGTTCCGAGGGACCGCTCCGCTTGAGCTTCAAGGATTTGTACCGCTCGTCCCACTCCTCCAGAGCAGCCTCCGGCGATAGGAACGAGACCGTCCGGCTGACGGCCACCAGTGACTCCACGGTCTGCTCCGCCGCCGCCAGTTCCTCCGGCATACCCTCGTAGTCGATGGCCAGCAGGCACCCACCGGAAACCCCGTCCGGGGCGATTCCCTGCCGGTGCATCGCCTGCACGCAGGCATCGTCGGTGAAATGCAGGTTATAGGGCGTGACGCCGCTATCCTTGACCACCATCAACACCTCAGCAATCTCCCCGAGGTTCGGGGAATGCAGAAGATAATGCCTCATCGGATTGTTCCTGCGAATGGCGATCTTGAGCCTGGTCACGATCCCCAGCGTCCCCTCGGAAGCCGCAAACCAATCGAGCGGAGGGTCGGATTCCGGGGTCAGGCCACGGATCTCCCCGTCAGGCAGCACCACCTCGGCTGCCTGCACCTGTGACAGCAGTGAACCGTATTTCAGGCTGCCGATGCCGTAGCCCATCATGGTGAACCACCCGCCGATACTGGCGGAGGGAGCGCTGCTGGGAACTGACAGCGGCGCCAGGCCGCGGGTATTCAGGTAGTGTTCCAATTCGCCCCAGGTGGTGGCTGCCTTTACTGTAACCGTCAAATTCTCCTCGTCCAGTTCCACCACGCCCCGGAGCAGATTGAGGTCCAGCACGATCCCTCCCCGGGCGGGCACCGTGTTGAAATAGACAGTGGAGGCGCCCGCCCTGGGCGTCACCGGAATACCGGCGGCGGAGGCCAGTTTGAGGATGGCGGAGACCTCTTCGGCATCTGCCGGCCTGACCACCAGGTCCGGCATCGTCCGGAACAGGGGATCTACCAGCAGCGCCGGCACCGGGGCCAGGTCCCGGGCATAGAGAATGCACTCGAACAGACTATCTGTAGCACGCTCGGCACACATTTTCTTGATCTGCAAAAGTGCTTCAATTTTTTCCATGTCCTCTCTCCCTCGCCACGGTCTATCCGGCATGCTTGGCGATCTCCTCACGTAACCAGGACTCCAGACCCGCTCCATGGAGAAGCTGGGTGAGCCCTCCAGCAAGATCGTCCGGCTCGATCACGGCAATCCAGCCCTGCCCGTAGGGATCAGCGTTCAGAGGCTTGGGATTGGCCGCCAGGTCTTTATTGGCCTCAACCACCAGGCCGCTCATCGGGATCTGTACCTTGCCGGCCCACTTGCCCGACTGCAGGGAGACGAGTGTCTTCCCGGCTTCCATTTCCTTCCCGGCTCTGGGTACCCGGATAAAGGTGATCTCTCCGGCCAGTTGCTGCATGAAGTCAGTGATCCCGATCCGGATCCGGTTGCCCTCCACCCTGACCCAGGCATAGTCGGTGGTATAGTATAGATCATCCGGCATCTCATACTTGTCGATCTTGGCCATTTTCCGGCCTCCCTTCTGCTTGGCTTGACTCATTACTCCTCAAAAGCCTCCAGGGCCTTGGTCACCGCGGTGGCCACATAGGCCATGGACGGCGAACCGCCGAAGGCGACCGCCACGGCCGCGGCCTCCAGGATCTCTTCCCGGGTCGCTCCCTCTTCCAGGGCCTGCTTGACGTGAATGTTGATGCAGTATTCACAGCGGACCGCCAGGGCAATCCCTAAGCCAATCAGTTCCTTGTACTTCCGCTCCAGTTCTCCTTCGATATAGGCCGCCTGGTCCATCTGGACAAAAGCCGCCGCCAGTTCCGGGCACTCATCGGCGATCTGGGCCATGCCCTCGCCGAGTTCCGCCATCAACTCATTCGGATCCTTTGCCATCTTCCTTACCTCCCGCGTGATTAATAAAGGAAACTTCTTCAGGTGGAGTTTCAACCCCAACTGAAGTTAGTTGACTTATCGCGCCCCACCCGGGTACCCTCTAGGTCGGGTACCCGGGCACCCGGCTTAGCGCCACTTTTCTCCTGCCTCGGAGGCAGGAGCATTAGTGGCGGTTAGTCATCGGATACAGATATTTATAACAGTTCCCGCCCTGGTTAGATAAAGATCTTGTGCGGGTTCTCGATCAGATCGATCAGGATGCCCAGGAATTGCGCCGCCGGCGCCCCGTCGACGACCCGGTGATCGAAGGCCAGGGATAAGCCCATCAGGGGACGGATGGCGATCTGGCCATCTACCACCACCGGTCGCTCTACAGTGCGCCCGATCCCCAGGATGGCCGACTCCGGCTGGTTGATGATCGGCGTGAACCAGTCCACCGAGCCGTAGGCTCCGATGTTGGTGATGGTGAAGCTGCCTCCGGTCATCTCGTCCGGCTCCAGCTTGTTCCGGCGCGCCCGCTTGGCCAGGTCCCGGATCTCCTTGCCGACTTCATACAGACCCTTCTTGTCGGCATCTCTGACCACAGGAACTACCAGGCCGTCCGCCAGGGCCACCGCCACGCCGATGTTGATCTCTTTCAAGATTTTGATCTGCTCCCCGTCCAGGGTGACGTTCAGGCCGGGTTTCTTCTCCAGCGCCCGGGCCACCGCCTTTACCAGCAGGTCGGTGACGGAAGTCTTGTCCTTGTCCTTGACGCCATTATTGATCTTCTTGCGCAGGGCCAGGAGCGCCGACAGGTCGACGCTGGTGTGGTGGGTCACCTTGGGAGCCACCGTCCAGCTGTTGGCCATGTTGTCGCCGATGGCCTTCCTCATCCCCTCATAGGGAATGGCCTCCAGAGTTGCACGGTCGTCTGCAGAGGGAACCCCCTCCACGATCGCCCGCTCCACGTCCTCCCTGGTGATCCGGCCCTCGGGGCCAGTTCCGGCCAGCCGCTGGTAATCGATGCCGTTTTCCTCGGCCAGTTTCCTGGCAGCCGGCGAGATCTTCACCTTTTCCCCGGCTGGCGTTCCTGTTGAAGCTGCTGCTGCTACCGGCGCTCCCTTTAACAGATCGGCGATCTCCTCACCGGCAGCCCCGACCACAGCGATCAGGCCGCCGATCGGGAGCTTGGCCCCTTTAGGCGCCACAACCTTAAGCAATACCCCTTCTATCGGGGACTCTACCTTGTTAGTGATCTTTTCGGTCATGACCTCCACGACCGCCTCACCCTTTTTGACGCTGTCCCCTTCATTCTTGAGCCACTTGGCCACAGTGCCCGTCTTCATGGACAGTCCCATTTTGGGCATTGCAATTATCTCTGCCATCTATTAATCCTCCTTTAGCCAGTTAAAATTGCCGAGAACCTCTTCCCTGCGGAAATAGCCACTGGCCACGGCCTGCCGCAGGATATTTTTAATATCGACCACGTTGGGCCCGTCAAAGTTAAGCCTGACCGCTGCTTCTTCCCCCGACCTGACCTCTACCTCTCGTTCCCCGTCCAGGGCGATGACGCAGGGAATGTGACCGATAGCGATCTCCTCCTCCAGTGCCACTGAGCGGTACCCCTGCAGCCTCACCGGCCGGATCAGGCCGGGAGCGATCGGGGCCAGGACGCCGATTTCGGCGCCGTCGAAGTCAATGGTCAGACCCCTGGGTTCAGAGATGCCGATCGGGTCGAGGTGGCCGGCAATGGAAGAGATGCCGATGTTGTACGGCTCCCCCCTGGTGACCACAATCTGCTTAATGCGCTCGGTGTCCCATACCGCCCGGGACCCGATAAAGTTGTCCTGCAGCACCACGGCATCGATCAGGGCGATGTCGACCGGTTGGCCGCACTTGAAGATGGTGAGCTTCTTGGTCCGGATGACCGCCCCCGGGCCGTCAACTATGCCACCGGCGGCCAGGCCGGCGGCCAGGCCGGCGATCGTCCCCTCGACCATTTCCGGAAAAACGTTATTGGTTCCCGTAGATACGGAAACTAGGGGAATCTCCCCGCATCCTTTGGCCACCATCCGGTTGGTGCCGTCACCCCCCAGGGTGATGATGCAGCCGGCGCCGAGCCGGTTCAGCTCCTGCGCTGCCCGGCAGGAATCGATCTGGGTACCGGTCAGTTCCATCTCCAACGGGATTACCTCGAGAGAAAGATGGTGCTGGCTGGATAGTCCATTCACCGCTTTATAAACAATACCGTAATAGTCGGGCATGAACAGAACCCGCTCCACTCCGGTGGCAGCCAGGCCCAGCAGGGCGCGGCGCACGATATTGACCTTCTCCTGGTTGTCAAAAACGGTGCCATACGCCACCAAACGCCGGATATCCTTGCCCGAGGCCGGGTTGGCGATGATGCCTGCTGTGACCACCATGCTTCACCCCCCCCAGAGTCAATGTGGTGGGCAGGAAGAATCTCCTGCCCACCCAGCAGTATTAGAAGAGTTCCTTGACAGCCTTGATGATCTTTTCCTCGCTGGGAATGTAAGCGTTCTCCAGCACCGGGCTGAAGGGGATCGGGGTGTCAGGAGCGGTAACCCGCTTGATCGGAGCATCGAGGAAATCAAAGCCCTCGTCTGCCACGATCGCCGCGATCTCGCCGCCGAACCCGCTGGTCCTGACCGCCTCGTGCACGATGACCAGTTTGCCGGTCTTCTTGACGGAATTTAAAATGGCTTCCTTGTCCAGGGGAACCAGGCTGCGGGGATCGAGCACCTCGGCGCTGATCCCTTCCTGGGCCAGGCTCTCGGCAGCAGCCAGGGCCTTGCTCAGCATCAGAGACCAGGCCACGATGGTGACGTCGGTGCCTGCACGCTTGATGTCAGCCTTGCCGATGGGCACCAGGTATTCTCCCTCGGGCACTTCGCCTTTCACTCCCAGTAAAACCTTGTGCTCGATGAAGATCACCGGGTTGTCGTCACGGATGGCCGCTTCCATCAGGCCCTTGCCGTCAGCGGGAGTGCCAGGCATGACCACTTTCAGGCCGGGGATGTGAGTGAACCAGGCCTCCAGGGTCTGGGAGTGCTGGGCTGCAGCCGAAAAACCGGCCCCGCACGGGGTCCTTACCACCATCGGGAGCTTGGCCTTGCCGCCGAACATGTACCTCATCTTGGCGGCCTGGTTGAGGATCTCGTCCATGCAGACCCCCATGAAGTCAACGAACATGATCTCGGCGATCGGCCTCAGGCCAGCAGCGGCGGCGCCCACAGCGCTGCCGACGATGGCGGTCTCGGTGATCGGGGTGTCGATCACCCGTTCCGGACCAAATTCCTGAAACAATCCGGCGGTCACACCGAAACAGCCTCCGAAGATTCCCACGTCTTCACCATAGAGATAGACGTTGTGGTCGCGCTTCATCTCTTGCCGCATACCGTCCCTGATAGCCTCTGCATAAGTCATTTCTGCCATCTCTGATCACCCTCTCCCTCTAATTTGCGTAGACATCCGTGAGGACGTCTTCGATATCCGGTAGCGCGCTCTCTTCCGCGAACTTGACCGCATCCTCGACCTGGGCCTTGATCTTATTCTTGATCTTGTCCAACTCTGGCTGCGTTGCGTATTTCAGATCGATCAGCTTGGCCTCCAGCCTGGGGATGGGGTCCTTCTTCAGCCAGCTCTCCTGCTCCTCCGGCTTCTTATAGACGGACGGGTCACCCTCGAAGTGACCGCGCCACCGCCAGGTCTTGCACTCGATCAGAGTGGGGCCATCGCCGCGGCGTGCTCGCTTCACAGCCTCAGAGGCAGCCTCAAAGACCGCGATGACATCGTTGCCGTCCACGGCCACACCGGGGATACCGTAAGCAGCGGCACGATCGGCGATATCGGCGACGTTCATGGAAGTCTTCTGGGAATTGGAGATGCCGTACATATTGTTTTCAGCCACGAAGACCACGGGCAGTTTCCAGATGGAGGCCATGTTCAACGCCTCGTGGAAGGTGCCCCGGTTGCTGGCGCCGTCGCCAAAGAAGCAGACCGCCACGCTGTCGGTTTTCCGGTACTTGCAGGCGAAAGCAGCGCCGACAGAGATCGGCTGGCCGGCGCCCACAATGCCGTTCGCCCCGAGGATACCCAGATCCACGTCGGCGATGTGCATGGAACCGCCCTTGCCCTTGCAGTAACCGGTCTTCTTGCCAAACAGTTCGGCCATCATCAGATCGATCTTGCCGCCCTTGGCGATCAGGTGACCGTGTCCCCGGTGAGTGCTGGTGATGTAGTCCTTGATAGTAAGATTGGCACAGACGCCTGTAGCTACAGCCTCTTCACCCAGATAGAGGTGCACGAAGCCGGGCAGTTTGCCGGCGGCAAACAAGTCCACCGCCTTCAACTCAAAGGTCCTGATGGTCGTCATCGTCTTGAAAATACTAAGCAATTGGTCCTTAGTGGGTTCCATCAACTTTCCCTCCTCATTGTTATCTGGCATAAACATAATTAGTCTCACGTTCACGTACCTGCCCTGCCAAGCCTTTTCAAAAAAAATACCGGCCCTGCGGGCTAAACCATTCCCGGCAGAGATCCGCCGGCTATTTTCAACCCGTTCCGCATCCCCCTTCCCCTATTTTTGTTTCTCCTGTAATGCAGCCCTTCGCCGTCTCACCATGAAGTATTTCCCTAGATGCCGCAGGAGATGCTACTCCAGTTCCACATACACCGTGAGGGCGGCTACCACCGTCACGATGGTATCCCCCGCTCCCAGTTCCGGCAGCGACAGGCCCCTGACCGTCAACCCGCCCGTCACGACCTCCAGGCGAGTGGAACCGAAGGGAACAGCCTTCAGTACTGTTTCCCGATCCAACTTTTCCGGGTCGGGACAACCCAGCTTGACCTCTACATGCATCTGGTTGGGATCGGTTAATCCCACAATATCCATCAGGCCGCAGAGACAACTGCGGGAGACGGCGTCCTTGATCGCCTTCTGAGCCGCTTTGGTGACATTCCCGCCATGCAGGTCTGATCCCATGCCCAGTTCCACCACAAAACGCTTGAGCGCCACCGATAATTCACCTCCGCTTGAATCAAAAGAAATTGCATACTGTATCCACAGCCTTTATATTGCAAGTCCCATGCCAATGAGAAAACGACCCGGAAAGGAGATGCGGCCAATCTAAACAGAGATTGGCTTTTAAGGGAGGAAAGCAGGGTGCTCCTCCCTGGATAGAGAGTGTGGCGGCAAGCCAAGGCAAAATCGCAAAAAAAAGCACACCCTGAATGGCTTCGGGGGCGCCGCTACCATGTTCTTTATCCAGGAGCGTGATCGGCTCAGGTGGGGTCAAAACCCCACCTGATGTAAGTCGCTCCATCTGTAATTACAGTGTTACTTTAGTGTAACCCGCTTTACATCAATTACACCTAGTTTACACAAGCTTAATTGTTTCACTTTTTTACCTTTGGTAAAGAAGTCAGCATTTGTGGCAATCCTCCCCCAAATACTCGGCGACCACTTTCATAGCACAAAATTCCCCGCACATTGTACAGGTATTCTGGCTCCCGGGATTCTTCTGCTCCCGGTAACGGCGGGCTTTGACCGGGTCAATGGCGAGTTCAATCTGTTGATCCCAGTCTAGCGCCTTACGGGCCCTGGCCATCTGGTTGTCCCAATCCCGGGCTCCGGGAACGTTTTTGACAATGTCTGCGGCATGGGCCGCAATACGCGAAGCGATGATCCCTTCCCGGACATCCTGCAGGTCAGGCAACCCGAGGTGCTCGGCAGGCGTCACGTAGCAGAGAAAATCCGCACCCGCAGCGGCAGCTGCCGTGCCCCCGATTGCAGCTGTAATGTGGTCGTAACCCGGAGCCACATCGGTTACCAAAGGCCCCAGCACATAAAAGGGCGCCCCATTAGCAAGTTTTTTCTGCAACTTGACATTTACTGCGATCTGGTCAAAAGGCATGTGCCCAGGCCCCTCCACCATAACCTGCACACCCTTCTCCCAGGCCCTCTGCACCAACTCGCCCAAAATTAAAAGCTCCTGCACCTGGGCGCGATCGGTGGCATCTGCCAGGCATCCCGGCCTCAGGCCGTCTCCAAGGCTCAGGGTCACGTCGTATTTCAGGGCGATTTCCAAGAGTCGGTCGTACTGCTCATAAAGAGGGTTTTCCTGATCGTGATGCAGCATCCATCCTGTCAAAAAGGAGCCTCCCCTGCTCACGATATCTGTCAGACGCCCCTGACGCTTCAGCCGCTCTATGGTTTCCCTGGTCACCCCGCAGTGAATAGTAATAAAATCCACCCCGTCGGAGGCGTGCTCCTCAATCACCGCAAAAAGATCGTCCGGAGTCATGGCAATGATGCTGCCTCTCTTAACCTTGGCTTCCACGCTGGCCTGGTAAATAGGGACCGTCCCCACCGGGATTGGGGAATTGAGCAGAACAGCACGACGAATTGCCCGCAAATCCCCGCCGGTAGACAGGTCCATAACCGCGTCGGCCTTGGCCTCAAGACATGCGTTGAGCTTCTCCATATTTTTGTCCAGCTCCGGAAATTCAGTTGAAGTGCCGATATTTGCGTTTATCTTTGTCTGCAACCCTTCTCCGATGCCGCAAGGGACAAGGTTTTTATGATTTCTATTGGCCGGAATAACCACTGTCCCCAAGGCGATTCTTTCCCTCAGGGTTTCGACGTCTATCCTTTCCGCCTCGGCAACCTTGCTCATCTCCGGGGTTATTTCGCCTTTTTTAGCCGCTAATAACTGTGTCATTATGTTTCCTCCTTTGGCCGCTCGCTTGTTTTTTCTTGCACACCGCATCACAAAGCCTTTGCGACTAATAGATGCTCCTGCAAATAATATGCCAAAATCAATCATCAAGTGTGCATATTCAACTGTTGGCCTGAACCGGAACACTATTTAGAGTAATCAGTAGTTTTCAAGGTCTCGATAATATTCCGGAAGCTGTCAAAGCGCTGCGCTGGAATTCCCCTTTCCTGGCAGTACCGGTACAAGGCGCCCTTGGCGAAGACCAGGTCGGCCTGACCGGCGGGACAGGTGTCGGAGTAGCCGTCGCCGATGTACACGATCTGGCCCCCGGGCTCTCTCAACTCTTCCATCAGCTTGGTCTTGCAGGTGCCGCAGGTGCCGCAGTCCGGATTGAGGTACGGGCACTCAATCTGGAAACCGCCATCGTATACCATCCGGTTGGCATAGAAGGGAAGATCTATGCCATGTTTCTGGAATATGGTGCTGATGTTGAAGTCGTAGCCGTCGCTGAGCACGATCACCCGGTCGCCGCGCTCCCGGCAGGCCTCAAGGAAGGCGGGAAAGCGACCGTCGATCTCGACCGTTTCCAATAACCGCCTGAGATCCTCGAGATCGGCGCGAAACAGCTTGAAAGTTTCTTTGGCGCAAGCCTCTGTGGACAGCTGCTTCTTTTCCCACAATTCGTTAAGTTCCTCCCAACCGGGCGCAGCAAACGCCTTGACCATAGCGTTGCAGGTGTCGACTTTCGTGATGGTGCCGTCGAAATCGACAAAGAAGGTTCTCCTGCTCATGGCTGTCTCCAGGCGGCGATCAGAGCGCTGGCCGCCCGCTCCAGATCCCGGCTGCCCATGATCGCCGAGATCACTGAGGCGCCATCAACACCCGCCCTCTTCACGTCAAGGATATTGGCCTCCCCGATGCCTCCGATCCCCACCACCGGGATGGCCACGCTCTCTTTGATCTGCCTCAGCCCAACGACTCCGATGGGGCTTCCGGCATCCGCCTTGCTGCCGGTGGCGTAAACGGGGCCCGCTCCCAGGTAATCCGCCCCGTTCTGCTCCCCATAGACCGCCTCGGCAACGGTGGACACCGAGTAGCCAAGAATTTTGCCCGGCCCCAGAATCCGGCGGGCCATAGCGACCGGCAGGTCCTCCTGCCCCACGTGCAGGCCGTCCGCATCCGCCGCCAGGGCGATATCCAGCCGGTCATTGATGATCAGGGGCACCTGGTAGGCCGCCGCCAACTCCTTCATCCGCACCGCCAGCTGATAGAAATCCCGGCTGGAAGCAGTCTTTTCCCGGAGTTGCAGCATGGTCACGCCGCCCTGCAAAGCCTGCTCGACGGCCTTGAGCAGATCCCTGTCCCCGAGGATATCGCGATCGGTGACCAGGTAAAGGGCGTAGTCTATAGCCATCTGACCTGCCCCCTTCTCCTGATCTCACTTTCCGTGAGGCGGTAGATGGCATCGAATAGTTTGATCCTGAAGGTGCCGGGCAGCCCCTCGGACACCTCCGCCGCCGCCTCCGCCGCCGCCCCCATGGCCGCCAATGCTGCCGCCGCTGAGGTCACCCGGTCATCGGACACTGCCACCGCTGCCGCCGCCAGGGCCCCGACCATGCATCCGGAGCCGGTGATCAGAGACAGCATGTTGCTGCCGTTGTCGATCAGGCAGGTTCTCCGGCCATCGGTGACGATATCGGTTTTGCCGGTCATGGCCACCACTGTCCGGTACTGAACGGCCAGACTCTGACAGGCCTCGATCGCCCCCTCCCCGTCATCCAGGGAGTCGACGCCCCTCACCTTGCCGGCCCAGCCGGCCAGCGATTTGATCTCCCCGGCGTTCCCCTTGATCACGGAGATACGGGCATTATCCAGCAGTTCGAGAGAGACCTCCTTCTTTCTGCTGATGGCGCCGCAAGCCACCGGGTCGAGCACGATCGGCTTGCCATATTCCGACGCCTTCCTTGCTGCCAGGACGGCGGCCCGGTGCTGCTCTTCCGTCAGCGTGCCCAGGTTGATATAGAGGGACGAGATCACGCCGGTAAACTCCTCCACCTCTTCAGCCGCCTCGCACATGGCCGGTGACGCCCCGAAGCAGATCAGGATATTGGCACAGTCGTTGATGGTGACATAGTTGGTGATCGCCTGCACCAGCGGTGTTCTGGTTCT
>JBEKKU010000004.1:0-49259 GCA_050010575.1 Thermacetogeniaceae bacterium
TGGCCTTCAGGGGCAGGATCTGGCGGAAAATTGTAGTTCCGGCTGGCCTATTTCCAAGAGTTCGCCACGGCATCGCTCCCGGTAGAGGTTGAGAGGCGGGCGCGCCCTGCCGATCAGAACGAGGTGGATGTTGTCTGGCAACCAGCGCACCAGGTATTCCAGCAAGCCGCAGACACCATCCCCGTGGCCGATCAGATGGCAGTCATCCAGTATTACCACCAATTCCTCTGTCCGGGGCAGTTCTTCGATCAGGGAAGAAATAGCAATCAGCCAATCCCGCCCGGCATCCTCCAAGCTGTTCATGGTACGCAGGGATTCTGTTCCGAAGTCTGGTATAGCTGCCTTGACGGCGTGGATCAGATGGTAGAGCAGGGAGGATGGTTCGGTGTCACGCTTGTCCAGGCTCAGCCAGGCGCTGCGGGGCCAGCCGGGCTCGTCCAGGAGTGAGGAAACCCAAACGCTCTTGCCGTAGCCGGCGGGTGCCACCACTGTAGTCAGGCGGTGCCTGAGCACCGCGCCGCCAAGTGTGAGCAAGCGCTGACGCCTGATACAATTTTTCAGACGGGGCGGTATGAATTTGGTATACACCTGGGGATAGACTGCCACGGAACGCCTCCCACTCCGACGAAAACTGCGAAGAAAATGCTCATGCCCAATTGTTATTTTCTATCAACCTGCCCATTTTCCTGTAAGATGGCCTGATATTTCTCTACTTTTCTGGGCTTGTTCATTTTTATCGTATATTTCATCAATTACAGATTTTCCAGATTTATTTATAAGATTATCTTTAGATAGAATATAATAGAACCTTTTAAATATGTCTATATTATCAAGGTCATTTTATCAATGTCACGAATATCAAAAGTATAGTACTGCAGTGTCGCCTCACCATTTTTCTTACGTGTTTTTGGCATTAGGAACGACTCCTTTCGCATGGATTTGACGTACGTTATATATTGATACCCATCAATTACCAACATTGTATGCTCCAGGAAGTCGGGTGGCTCCCGCGGCGTTTTTTAGATTGATTCTCCGGTCCAGGTGAATTAATATTAAGGTTCAGGAATATGTCAATCAGCTTCTTCGTAAAGGTCTAATCCTGGGAAAGAGGATATTCGTTGCAGGCATTTCTGATCTTTTTAATGGGTTTGGGCCACCTGATGACCGAGATCAGCGGAGGGGCCCTGCCGATGTTGTTTCCAGTGCTGAAGAACGACTTTCATCTCTCTTATACCGCTGTCAGCGTGATCGTCCAGGTGGCCACTCTTAGCGCCACCCTGACCCAACCCCTGTTTGGTATCTGGAGTGACCGCATCTCCAGCCGCTGGTTGCTTTCCACCGGTTGTTTCCTATCAGCCCTGGGGCTGGCCATCACTAGCTGGGCTGGTAGTTTTGCCATGATCTTGCTGGGAGTTCTGATCAATGGACTGGGCACGGCAGCCTTCCATCCGGAGGCCTCCAAGCAGGCCTTTCTGGCCAGCGACAAGGGGAAGGCCGGCCTCTCGCTGTCAATCTTTTCGGTGGGGGGAAACATCGGTTACGGCCTGGGGCCCCTGGCGGCGACCATCCTGCTGGCCTGTGCCGGCCGCCGGGGAATAGCCGTCCTGCTGGTGCCAGTTGCCATTGCGGCCCTCGTGCTCCAATTTGCCCAGCCGGCCCTGTCCCGGTTCAACGCCCGCCCTGAGGCGGAGATCAATAAAGGCTCAACGGCAGCAGACCACAACCCCAGGGCAACCTGGTACATATTGGGCCTGCTGGTCCTGTTCGTTACTTTTCGCTCCTGGGTCAATACCGGAGTGACCACGTTCATGCCTCTCTATTACGTCAACTATCTCCACGGCGATCCCACCTTTGCGGGCATCTGGCTGGCGATATTTCTGCTGGCGGGCGCCCTGGGCACTTTGTCAGGAGCGCCGTTGGCGGAACGGATCGGTAAGAAGGCGACCATGGGGCTGTCATTTATCGGTCTGATCCCCGCCTTCATTCTCTTCCCCTATTCCGATGGGGTCTGGAGCCTGGTCCTGGCAGGGTGGGCCGGCTTCTTCCTGCTCTCTTCCACCGCCATCGCCATCATCTACGCCCAGGAGGTGCTGCCGCAACAGGTGGGCCTGGCCGCATCCCTGATCATGGGCCTGGGGGTGGGCATAGGCAGCCTGGGCGCCCTGCTCATGGGGAGGATAGCCGACCTCCACGGGGTACCGGCAGCCCTTGCCATGATGGCGGCGCTGGTGCCGCCGACGCTGCTGGTTACAGCGCTGCTGCCGGGGGAGAAAAGGTCGCCGGGCAGGTTATTGCATTTTATCTCCGACAGGATAAACTAAGGTTAGTTCCAGGGTTAGTTTTCAAAGATGGGAGCAAATGAGATGGCTGCCTGGTGGCGTTTGAATTCGGCACTTTTGATATCACGGTTGGTCTCCGGCACCTGCCGCCTGTTCCGTTACCCGGGCAGTTCGCTGCCAGGGGTGATCGCCTTGAAGATCTGCCCGGATGCGGTCAACCTGATGGCTCCAGCCTACGATCGGGTAATAGCTATCACCGGTACCAACGGTAAAACCACCACCGCCAACATCCTGGCGCACTTCCTGCGTGCTGCCGGCTATTCCGTGGCCCATAACTCCTTAGGTGCCAACATGCTGCCTGGGGTAGCCACTGCTCTGTTCCGGGATCGCCGGTTCCGGGGAGGGCCCTCCAGCCGTATCGCCCTGTTGGAGGTTGACGAGGGCAGCGTCGGCAAGGTTTTTACGGCTGCGAGGCCGGATCTGGTGGTCGTGACCAACTATTTTCGAGACCAGTTGGATCGCTACTGGGAGTTGGAGCGAACCACAGCCTTGCTACGGGAGGCAGTGGCCAGGCTGCCCCGGGTATCCCTGGTTCTAAACGCCGACGATCCACTGGTAGCAACGATCGGGCAGAACCAGGCACAGTCCCGGTACTTCGGGGTACTTAAGGGGGATCAGAGCCCTGGCTCAGAAAACTCTGAACAGGCCGAAGCTGTTCATACTGTAGATCCGGAGATCGACGCAGCGGTGCCGGTGGGCTGCAAGTCCGCGGCGATCGCCGGTCTAGTGAATGCGTGTGAGACTAGGGAAGGCCGGTTCTGCCAGCATTGTGGCACAGCGCTCACCTATCACTATTTTCACTTCGGGCAGTTGGGAGACTATTACTGCAGCAACTGCGGCTTCCGGCGTCCAGCACTGGACTATGCGGCCTGGGGCATCAGTGAGGGCGAGCTGCTTGGCATGTCCATCACCATCCAGGGGAGATCCGGCTCCGGTGCAGCCCTGTCCGAATCAATGCCCCCTGCCGGTCACATAACTGCATTATCTATGGGGCAACAGGCAGCTTCGGCAGCCACTTCCCGTGACTTGAAGCTAAACGCCCCACTGCGGGGCTTCTATAATGTCTACAACATCCTGGCTGCCACCGCGGTAGCAGTAGAGATGGGGGTTGGGGACCAGATCATCCAGTCGGCGATCCAGACCTACAAGTCGGCCACCGGCCGGATGCAGGAATATACCATCGGGGGGCGCCACTGCACCCTGGCCCTGATCAAGAACCCGGTAGGAGCGAACGAGGTGCTGAAGACTCTGATCCAGACTGCTGGGAGCAAGGCCCTGGTGATCGCCATCAACGACCTGGCCGCCGACGGCCGGGATGTTTCCTGGTTGTGGGACGCTGACTTTGCCTGCCTGGCACACCCGGATATCAGCAAGGTCATCTGTGCCGGGTTGCGGGCGGCGGATTTTGCAGTCTGCCTCAAGTATGCCGGAGTGCCCCTGAAACGGATTGAACTGGCGCCGGAGCGGGCGGCCAGCCTCAGGCGGCTGGTTGCCCAGCCAGCAGACAAGCTGTACGTGCTGGCTACCTACACCAACCTGTTCGATTACGCCAGACTGCTCGGGGACAGGGGAAGGGGGATGGAGCTGCATGCGCATTAGGGTGTGCCATCTCTATCCGGATCTGTTGAACCTGTACGGTGACCGGGGCAATGTGCTGATCTTCTGCCGCCGGGCTGACTGGCGAGGGATCGAGGTACAGTTGGACCAGGTCTCTTTGCCTGACCGGGTGAGATTTACCGATTATGACTATATTTTTGTCGGCGGTGGAGCCGATCTGGAGCAGGGACTAGTGAGCAAGGATCTGGCACAAAAGGGACCCCTGCTGATCGATGCCGTCGAGCAGGGTGTGGCCCTGCTGAGCATTTGCGGCGGCTACCAGCTGCTGGGGCGTTACTACCGTGCCCAGGATGGCGCCACCCTGCCCGGGGTGGGGCTGTTCGATCTCTACACCGAGGCCGGCCGCCGCCGGCTGAAGGGAAACATCCTGCTGCAACTGGCGCCGGAACTACAGAGTGAGACTGACGCCCACCGGGAAGAAAAGCTATCCACCCTGATAGGCTTTGAAAACCACTCTGGCCGGACCTGGCTGGGAGAGACGGTACGTCCGCTGGCCCGCACGATCCGGGGCAACGGCAACAACGGAGAGGACGGCACGGAAGGGGTCTCTTACAAGAATGCCTTTGGCACCTACCTGCACGGGCCCTTCCTGTCTAAAAACCCGCACTTTGCCGACCTGCTGATCGCCAGAGCGCTGTCACGACGGCATGGTGTGGTTGACCTGGCGCCGCTGGACGATGCCCTGGAGATCAACGCTCACCGGGTGATGGCAGGACGCCTGCGCTAACCTGCAGTCATGCTTAAAACTATATAGTTGAGAGTGCATGAAAATCCGGTTGTGCTCGGGATCGGTTTGGATGTGAAAAACGGCCAGGTTATGCCTGGCCGTCTTTTTATTCTATCTATCGGTATTGATTACAGCTCAGAAAAGTTCAACGCTTGCAACGACCGGTTTCAATTCCTATTACTTCATCACACGGGATAAGAAGGAGCGTGTCCGGGCATTGGCGGGGTTGGTGAAGATCTGCGAGGGGGTATCCTCCTCCACGATCAGTCCCTCGTCCATGAAGATTACCCGGTCGCCGACCTCCTGGGCGAACTTCATCTCATGGGTGACGAAGATCAGGGTCATGCCCTCCCTGGTCAGGCCGCGCATTACTTCGAGCACTTCACCAACCATCTCCGGGTCCAGGGCGGAGGTGGGCTCGTCAAAGAGCATCACCCTGGGCTGCATCGCCAGGGCCCTGGCGATGGCCACCCGCTGTTGCTGTCCGCCGGAAAGCTCCTGAGGGTAGCTGCTGGCCTTGTCGCTCAGGCCAACCTTCTCCAGCAGGGCCAGCGCCCGCCGTTCGGACTCGTGCTTGTCCATCCGCTTCACTTTGAGCAGGGCCATGGTGATGTTTTCGGTGGCATTCTTGTGCGGAAACAGGTTGAAACTCTGAAAGACCATGCCGATGTGTTCCCTGGCCTTGGGGAGATTGGTCTTCCTGGCGGTGAGTTCTATGCCGTCGAATTCAATGGTGCCTGCTGTCGCCTCTTCCAGTTGGTTGAGGCAGCGGAGCAGGGTGCTCTTGCCGGAGCCGCTGGGGCCGATAATCACCAGCTTCTCTCCCTCGGCAACGTCCAGATCGATGCCGCGCAGCACCTCCAGGTGGCCGAAACTTTTATGCAAGCCCCTAACCCTGATTATGGCCATGGACTCCCAGCCTCCTTTCGGTGTAGTCGACAAAGCGTGAGAAAGTCAAGGTCATGATCAGATAGATAAAGGCGACGGAGATAAAAATCGGAAAAGGTTTGAAGTAGGTGGAGTTCAGGATCTCACCCTTTCGCAATAGTTCCTCAACACCGATAGTGGTCAGCAGGGCGGTATCCTTGAGCATGGCAATGAATTCATTGCCCAGCGGCGGCACCACCCGGCGAAAGGCCTGGGGCAGGATCACGTAGCGCATCGACTGGGAGGGCGTCATCCCTAGGGAGAGAGCGGCCTCCCGCTGTCCCTTCTCGATCGACTGGATGCCGGCCCGGAAGATCTCCCCGACATACGCCCCGCTGTTAAGGCTGAAGGCGATGATCGCCGCCAGAAAGTCTCCGATCTGGGTGGTGGTGACAGCATGTCCGATGCCGAAGTGGGTGAACAGATAAGTTTGCGCCTGACCATATAGCTGGGGTAGTCCGAAGTAGACGATGAAGATCTGCACCAGCAGCGGCGTGCCGCGAAAGAAATCGACATAGCAAGTGGCTAGAAAACTTACCAGCTTATTGGAGGACAGCCGGCCCATGCCGGCAAAGAGACCGAGGATGATGCCTAGACAGACTGCGGTGATTGAGATCTTTAATGTGGTGACTGCTCCGACGAGTAAGTAGGGTATGTTATGAAAGACGGCGTCCAATCAAGCGCACCTCACAGTAACTGCATCGAACAATGAGAAAGGGTGCGCAACGACCCAGGCTGCGCACCCCTAAGTGCTTTATTTCGGCGGCTCGCCGGGGAGGTAGGATTCTGGGTCCCGGCCAAACCACTTCTTGTAGATAGTGACGTATTCCCCGCTGGCCTTCAGTTTGTTCAAGCCATCGTCGATCTTCTGCTTGATTTCAGGCCGGTTCTTGGGGATGGCAATACCGTAGAATTCGCTGGTGAGCGGATCCCCGACCAGCTTGTAGTCGTTCGGATACATGTTGACATAGTAGGCGCTGACCGGCAGGTCGTTGATCAGGGCGACTGCCGCCCCATTCTTGATCTCCTGCAGGGCTTCCGGCACGTGGTCAAACTGCTTTACTGAATCTGAGATCTCCTTGGATTTATCCAGACCGGTGGTGCCGATCTGGGCAACAAGCTTCTTGCCCTTGAGGTCGGCAAAGCTCTTGATATCGTTGTTATCTTTCCTGACCGCGATGATCAGGCCTGACTTGTAGTACGGAATCGAGAAATCGACGCTCTTGGCGCGTTCATCCGTGATGGTAATCGATGAGATGGCTGCATCGACGTTGTTTGTTTGTACGGCGGCGATAATGCCGTCAAAACCCATGTTCTTGAACACTGGCTCAAAACCCTCGACCTTGCCGATCGCATTCATCAAGTCAATGTCGAAGCCTGTATTAGTGTTTGTTTGTGTGTCAACGAACTCCAGCGGCGGATAGTCGATCTCGGAAGCAATTGTGTACTTGGGCAACTGTTGCTGTGGCTGTGGCTGCGCTGCTTGCTTCTGGCTACAGCCGGCAACGAACAGGCCGATCAGGCCAACCAACATGACGGCTAACAACACTTTCCAAAAACTTCGCAAATCTGTCCCCCCTTGTTTTTTTGTAAGAATAATAAACTTTAAGTCTGAGTAAATATTCGCACGAATAAAAAAAAGTCCTGCTGAAAATAAAAAAAAGGGTCGATAAGTGTCGTAGTATACAGGATACAATTGGAGCCCCTTGCGGTCAAACTGGGTGCACGGTATAATTGAATCATCATAAAAGCTGATGTAGCTCAGCTGGTAGAGCAGCGCACTCGTAATGCGCAGGTCGGGAGTTCGAGTCCCCCCATCAGCTCCAGAGAAAACCAAGCCCCGCAAGCGATAGCGGGTTTTCTATATGCTAATATTTGTTATTGGTATTGTTGCTTATCACATTTCTATCACATTTGGCCTTCAACTTCTTCGGGGGAAGCCGCAGTTTTTTTTAACCTTTTTGCCTAATAAGATATCGTCAAATCTATCAACAGCATCCCTTTCGACTTTCGAGAGAACATGGTAGTAAGTCTGAATGGTAAAGGCTACATTGCTGTGGCCTAGCCTTTTGCTAACCATCTTTATGTCCTCGCCTAGATGAGGAGATTCGTCAAAATTGCCCATGAAGCTTAAGATGTTAGCTATTCTGCTCATTCTTTTTATATCTACTGCCAGTGGCTGTAGCCTGCATTCAAAGAAAGAAACCCAGGAGGCACCCATGAATAATACTACCGTTAGAACACCGGCATTCATCAATGGGGGAACAATTCCTAACAAGTATGCCAATATAGGCATTACCGGTGGGCAGAATGTAAGTCTGCCGTTATCCTGGAGCAGTATTCAGGGTGCCAAATCCTACGCCATCATTATGTACGATACGAATCCAGTGGCCAGAAATTTCGTCCACTGGGCAGTGATTAACATACCGCCTACTGTAAGCGGAATACCTGAAGGTACTTCGGGTACCTCAAATATGCCAGAAGGCTGCAAAGAGCTCGCCAATAACTTTGGCTCCAAAGGATATGGTGGACCCGAACCTCCTGCAGGAACGGGTAGGCATTTATACGTGGTTAAGGTGTTTACCCTGAATGCGGATGTGATCAATTTACAAGGTAAGGTTACCTACCAGACCTTCATGTCGGCTCTTGATGGCAAGGTAATTGGCCAGGGCGATATATCGGGATGGTTCGGAAAATAACCAAATAGGCTTAAAGTCAGGGAAAATAATACATAAGGAAGACGTTAAGAAATTGGAGGTGATTCATTGTGAATGCTGCTATTGGTAGAGACACCTGCATAGGATGGGTTAGCGTCAGCAAAGGAAATGGATTATTACCAGGTTTCGATAACGATTATGAGAGGAGGTTTTATTTATGGCACAGATAAAAGTTGATGTTCGAGGTGAAACATGCCCGGTACCACTTGTAGAAATGCGCAAAGCGTTAAGAAAAGTGGACCAGGGTGATATAATCGAAATTATCGGCACCCATCCGGCATCTAAAAAAGAAATTCCAATGGCTGCTGATGCCTTATCGGTCAAGATTATCAGTGATGAACAGATTGGGAATGAATGGAAAATAGTGCTGCAGAAGTAATTGCAGAATTAATCTTAGGATGAGAGGGGGCATTAAAATGAGCGAAAAGGCGACAATCATTGTTCACAGCGGAGACCTGGATAAAATATACAGTGCTTTAATCATTGGAAATGGAGCCTTGGCTATGGGTATGGATGTTTCGTTGTACTTTACATTCTGGGGATTGCTGCGCTTGAAAAAAGGAGGATTGAACAAAGGAGCTTTATCAAAAATGCATATGCTTGGTCTTGGAAAGCTGATGATCAACAGCAGAATGAAAAAAGCAAATGTAGCTTCATTAGAAAGGCTTATGGCGGATTTCAAAGAACTTGGGGGTAAAATCATTGCCTGTGAGATGACCATGGAAATCATGGGAGTAAAACCAAGTGATTTAAATGAAGGGATAATTGATTCGTATGGTGCAGTCGGTACTTATATTAATGAAGCCAGAAGTTCCGCTATAACCTTATTTATATAGGGGTGAAGTTTATGACGGAAAAAACGATTTATATGGATAATGCGGCAGCTACAAGACTGGATGAGGCAGTTTTGGAAAAGATGAAACCTTGCTATTTTGAAAACTACGCTGTCGCAACTTCGGAATTTGGTTATTCACAAGGCCTTGAAGCAAGAGAGACTTTAGCAGAGGCAAGGGCCTCTATCGCCGCTTCTTTGGGTGCTGAACCGTCAGAATTCATATTCACGTCGGGCAACACAGAATCCAGTAATTTAGCATTGAAGGGAGTTGCCCAGAGACAGAGCATAAAAAAAGGCAACCATATCATTGTTTCTAAAATTGAAGATTTTCCGGTTCTATATAGCGCTAAAATGTTGGAAAAGCAAGGATTTCATGTAGATTATCTTGATGTTGATGAATATGGCTTTGTGAATATAAATCAGCTGCAAGCACTACTGAGGGATGATACGATTTTGGTTTCAATCCAGCACGGAAATCAGGAAATTGGAACCATACAGGATATCGCTGCCATAGGCAATCTGTGTCGGGCTAATCAGGTGCTTTTTCACACGGACGCAACCCATACATTTACCAGAGTCTCCCTTGATGTCAGGAGAATCAATGTCGATTTGATAACCGTATCTGCCCATACAATTCATGGCCCCAAGGGGATCGGAGGACTTTATGTACGCAAGGGTACACCGATTGTAAAAATCATGGATGGTGGTTTTCAGGAATTTGATCTCAGGCCAGGGATTGAAAATATTCCGGGAGCTGTGGGCTTCGCCAAAGCTGTGGAAATGATTACTGCTGAAGAAAATATGCATCTTAAAGAAATGCGAGACCGGATTATTGAGCAGGTGTTAGAAAAAATACCACTTGTTACTTTAAACGGTCATCCGGATAAGAGGTTGCCGCAAAATGCCAACATAACATTTCACCGGGTGGAAGGCGAGTCAATCACATTACATCTGGATATGTACGGAATTTCTGTAAGCACCGGTTCTGCGTGTTTCAGCAGGTCTTTAGAAGCCAGTCATGTGATAATGGCTATTGGCGGCGATCATGAAAGAGCCCACGGATCTATCCGCTTCTCCTTTGGCCGGTATAACACTATGGAAGAAATTGACTTCGTTGTCGATAAATTGACCAAGATCATTGCGGACTTGAGAAGAATCAGTCCTTTAAAAGAAATAGGAGGTGACTAAAATGCCATTCCCATATAGTGATACTGTATTGGAACATTTTCGTAATCCACGCAATGTTGGAAATATAAAGAATGCTGATGGAAAAGCTACGGAAGGAAGTCCGGCATGCGGTGATATGGTTTCACTCTATATAAATGTCGATTCTGAAACAAAAAAAATTACGGACATAAAATTTGAATCCTATGGCTGCGCTTCCAATATTGCTACTGCCTCAATTATTACGGAACTGGCAAAAGGCAAAACCCTGGAGGAAGCGAAAAAAATAACCTGGAAAGATGCTTCCGAAGCATTGGGAGGTCTACCGGCAATAAAAGCTCATTGTTCAGTGTTGGCGGTAGAGGGCTTAAGGAGCGCTATTCAGAATTATGAAGAAAAGCATGGCCTGGTGACCAACAAGGAAGCAACAACAGAAGAGGTTGTGCGTAAAAGACTGAAAAGAGTAATGAATCCTATGAAGGGTCTTGACATGGTTGCAACCAATCTGATCAAGGAAATAGAAGTCAAAGACGGTGTTGTTCGCATTGTGGTAGACCTGCCTGAAGATCATCAGTTTGCGACTGCCATTAAGGAAGAATCAAAAGAAAGAGTGCAAAACTTGTGGGATGTGAAAGACGTAATTATTGAATTCGCAAAATAACAAAAAATGAAGCAGGTGATTGGTGAGAGTCATTGGATACAGCGCCCGTAAAGCCACCAGAAGATTATGAACAATATTCCTGTGATGACAAAGGGGGCGCCGTAAATCAAAGCAGCCTTCAGGTTATGCGAGCCACCAATGAGGATGAGCAAGAGGTAGGTGGCCATTGCAACTCCGCTGGCAATCAGCAATACGCCTCCTGCCAGTTCGGAAAACCAAGCAATGATGTAACCCAAAATGCCAGTGATAAGCAATGGAAGAAATGGCAGCAACTCCTTAGCCTGACCCCTAATGATGCCCGGCATACCTTCGCCAATGATAAATAATAGGAAAAACCCGCATGCCAGAAATCCTATAAACCGAGCAAGCCATTTTACTGATCCGGTTAATAAGTAATCATATTTATTCATTATTATTGGCCCCTTTTACCATTCTGGGTAATGCCTATTTTACTAGCTCAAAGGGTAGAAGTATATTCATAAATTGTTTTCTTACACATACAAAATATTTTCCTGCCTCGGCAACCACATCTCACACGTTTGCGTCTCCGAGTTGCCCTTCTCCAGGATCCTGGCCAGCCCATCCTTGCCCTCCGACCTCATCAATTCCATCACGTAAATCACGGCCGGCACCCTTACCGGTAGGGTTCGATATTTCTGGACGCCGGCGACACAGTCCTGAATAAAAAGTATTTGATTATCCTACGTATTTCATAAATTGGTTTTTAATGTTGATCTACTATATACCAACTGGTAAACTGGTCAATAATCAGCGTAGAATATGTATTAACAAGCAACATATCCCCACCTTTTAAATGATTTATCAATGTCCCGATGAAGATGCATTCTAAAGCAGAGGGATGTATGGATTGCTTTTATGCTGGCGTTGTTGACGCCACCTGTAAAGAGTGGATAAAAAAGCGATAAGAAATACCTGGGAGGCAAATTTATTATGATGAAACTCAGTGAAGCCGGCCAGAAGGTATTTGACGCCCGTTACGCCGCAAAGGATGATAAAGGAAATATTATTGAATCTTTCGAACGAGCCGTTTACAGGATTGCGAAAGCAGCAGCTAGTGCTGAAAAAGAAAACCAAAAAAAATGGGAAGAAAGATTTGCTTACGTTATAGGCGATCTTCTCTTTGTTCCGTCAACGCCCATCTGGGCAAACGTAGGGAAGGACGACCGGCCCTGGCAGCCTAGCGCCTGCTTCGTACTATCGGTGGATGACAACCTGGAGTCCATGTACCAGACCCTCAAGGACACGGCCATGGTCTTCAAGTCCGGTGGCGGGGTCGGCTACAACTTCTCCTCAATAAGACCGAAAAGCGACCTAGTGCATACGACCAAGGGGCAGGCATCCGGAGTAGTGGAGCTCATTCGGCTTTACGACGCCTCGGCTAATATGGTAAAACAGGGCGGTGTCCGGCGCGGGGCGGCAATGGGAATACTGAACATCGACCATCCGGAGATCTGCGATTTCATATGCGCTAAGCTAGACGGCGGGCTGACCAACTTCAACCTCTCGGTGGGCATTTGGAACCGTTTCATGGATGCCCTGGAGGACGGTTCAGCCTGGCAGCTTATTTTCAACGGCAAGCACTACAGGGATGTCACGCCGGATGAAATTTGGAACATGATCATCGAAGCGGCATGGACCTGCGCCGATCCCGGCCTGATCTTCCTGGACCATATCCAGAGAGACAACCCGGTGCCGGGGAACCTGCTGGTTTCTACAAACCCTTGCGTTACAGCTGACACCTGGGTAGCAACTAAAGACGGCCCCAGGCAGGTATTTCAACTCGTTGGGCATCAGTTCGAGGCCGTTGTAAATGGCAAGATATTTAAAACAGGGGATGCGGGATTCTTCAAAACGGGTGTTAAGCCTGTTATAAAGATTACTACCCAGCAGGGGTATTCCGTAAAACTTACAGCTGACCACCGGGTTCAGCGAATAGTAGAAAAGACACGGTATCGGATCGGCAATGAGTGGGTTCCTGCTGGCAACTTAGTGCCCGGGGATCAAATCATTCTGAATGATCACAGAGCGCATGTCTGCTGGCCAGGATCGCTTACTGAGGGCGAAGGCTATTTGTTGGGCCTGCTTGTAGGTGACGGAACGCTAAAGGATGATAGTGCCATACTTAGCGTCTGGGCCAAGAACCTAGCCGTAAACGGCTCTGGTGATGACGGTGCCTACTCAGTTATGGATGTTGCCAAGAACTATGCAATGGCGCTACGCCACCGTTCCGATTTTTCTGGCTGCGTGCCGGTCAGCGGCAGGAATGAGTATAGACTTAAACTTGCAAGCATAAAGGCATTGGCAACAAAGATGGAAATGTGCCGTGATCACAAGACCATAACTCCCGAGATTGAGCAGGCTTCAAGCGAGGGATACTGTGGATTTTTACGCGGCCTCTTTGATGCCGATGGCACAGTCTTGGGTGAACAGGAGAAAGGAGTTAGCCTCCGGTTGTCTCAGAGCAGCTATGAATTGCTGATGGCCGTTCAGCGCATGTTACTGCGTTTAGGCATTGCTAGCACGATCTACCGCTATCGCCGTCCGGCGGGCAAGAAACTACTACCAGATGGTAAGGGAGGTCGGAGGAAATATGCAATAAAAGCGCAGCATGAGTTATCAATAAGCGGAGACAGCATTTCGTTGTTTGCTGGACGCATTGGTTTCGGGGATCGGGAAAAGGCTACCAAGCTTGAAACCATCCTCAGTAACTACGTCAGAAAGCTTAACCGGGAACGTTTCGTTGCTACGGTAGCATCTCTTGAAGAGAGTGGCGAGGAAGAAGTCTTTGACGTTCAAGTGCCCGAAATCAATGCATTTGATGCAAACGGCTTAGTTATTCACAATTGTGGTGAGCAGCCGCTCAGCCCAGGCGAGTCCTGCCTCCTGGGAAGCGTCAACCTGGCCAGGATGTTTCGAGGAAACGTGCTCGACATGATTGATCAGAAGCTGCTGGAGGAGACGGTGGCCACCGGCGTCCGGTTTCTTGACAACCTGATCGATGTCGCCCAGTACCCACTGTCCTCGATCGCCGAGGCTACAAGGGCGACGAGGAAGATCGGTGTCGGTTTTACGGGTCTTGCTGACGCTCTTATCAAGGTAGGCCATCCCTACGATTCCGAAGAGGGGAGGCAGTTCACTGAAAGGTTGGTATCGCTGATCCAGCAGGCTGCGTATGACGCCTCGGAGAAGCTGGCAGAGGAGAAGGGCTGTTTCCCGTTATGGAATATGAGCATCTTCTATCCAAACACAAAGCGGCGTAATGCTTCCTGCATCACCATCGCTCCAACCGGTAGCGTCACCACTATGGCCGGGTGTGAGGGTTACGGGATCGAGCCGATTTTTGCTGTGGCATACTCCAAGTTTACCAATGTTGCCAGCGACTTCGAGGTGTTCTCGCCTCTATTCCTGGCTGCCTGCAAGGAGCAAGTGCCAAAGGAAGTGCTTTCCGAGGTGGCCCAGAAAGGTACTTGCCAGGGAGTTGAAGGCATACCTGAAAAGATTGCCCGAATTTTTAAAGGAGCACAGGAGATCTCCCCTGAGGACCATATACTCATGCAAGCAACTGTGCAAAAATATGTGGACAACGCCATAAGTAAAACCATAAATCTTCCAGGGAGTGCGACCGTCGAGGATATCTGCAAATGCTACAAGATGGCCTACGAGCTCGGACTGAAGGGCATCACCGTATTCCGTGAAGGTTCTAAGGACGGGACGGTCACCGTCGGTAAGTCCAAAGAAAGAAGGCCAGGCTGTGTTCGTCAGCCTCAATGTGATCCACTTTGATCAAACTGACATTAACGCTGCCCAAGGCTGAGGCTCCAAAGGGTCAGGTTCTAAAAATCGAAACAGAATAGCAGCGCCCCTTACTCGGGGTTTTCAACTAACTCGTAGTTTGATCCAATGACCATCCCTTGTTAGGTGGGACGCCTCTGGTGCTTCTGTTGACGCAGTTGCACCATAAAGAGAGGCGTCTTCATCTTTCCAGATGATATGGAGAAATTGCTAGGTGCGAGTAAGATTCGGATTATCTTTATAGTAGTTTTGTTAGGGTGAGCCTGCAAATAAAAAAGCCAGGCGATCTCTCATCCTGGCCCGTGCTATTTTAAAGCCTAGTTGAGCCTGCGCTTCTGGATCTCTCCTGCACTGAAGAGCACCTTGACATTCCCAGTGCCGTGGTCTGCCTCATAGCAACCATAACCGATATCTTCGTTGATTTCCGCCAGGGACCATTCGATCCCGTCCCACTTCACCTTCTTTGGCCACTCTTCATGCACCAGAGTAATGCAGGACGAATCTGCTCCGTTTAAGTTATCCATGAATCATACCCCCCGTAAATTATCTACGCTCTATCAAGGTGTTGCTACCCACTGCCGCCGATCGTCTCTTGATAAAAATAACCCTGCGGGGTCACCGAGCAGGGTTGAATTCTCAACCATCACTGGCAACCCGACTACCATAGCCCTAACGGCTTTAGGCTCGTGGCTTTGCGTCCCCGGCTTTCACCGGGTTAGCCTTTTTCAGCTGATATTAACTTGTGATATTAAATTGCTAGTGCATTCTTTATTATCGTTGTTGATTCCTTCTTTTGTTTATCAATTCCATACTATAGTCCTATATAATTGTTACTTTTGTAGGTTCATCTTTCGGCCTCATAGGCAATAAAGGTCATTGAGCAAGGTTAAATTACGGTCTTCGGCTTGGGGAAACTGATACTAAAAGTGGAGCCCTTGCCGATAGAGCTGGATACGTTTATCGCGCCCCGGTGTTCTTTGATTATGCAATCCGCAATGGACAACCCCAGGCCGGTTCCGCCATGCTCTCTCGAACGGGATTGATCAACCCGGTAAAATCTTTCGAAGATCCGATCAAGGTCTTCTTTCGGTATTCCCTCGCCTGTATCAGAAACGGTGATTTCTATAGTGCTTGCTCCGGCGGCAAGCCTGATCACGACCTTGCCCCCGTCTGCCGTGTGTTTAACCGCGTTGTCAATCAGAATGGCCATCAGCTGTTTGATCCGGCCTTCGTTTCCGTACAAGAAAACATCCGGTTCGATGGTGGCGATCAGTTCAACCCCTTTAGCCGCAGCAAACGGCACGAAGGGAATCACGGCCTGGTTTACAGCGTCGCTGAGATGAAAAACGTTCATGGCAACGGTCTCATCAGTATCTGTCCTGGCCAGAAACAGGAGGTCCCCCACCAGTTTTGACATCCTCTGGACCTCTGACTGGATGTTGCCAAGCCATTTGGATTGGCTGCCTACGGTCTCATCGGCATTTCCCAGTACAAGTTCAAGGTTTGTATAAACTACTGCCAGCGGGGTGCGCAGTTCGTGGGAGGCATCCGCCACGAAGGCCTTTTGTTTATCCCAGGCTCTCTTGATCGGCACGATGGCCCTGTTCGCAAGGTAGAGACTGATGAAGAAGACCATGACCAGGCTGAGCCCGCCGATGATCAGAGAGATGATCACCAGACGGCCAAGCACCTCTATATCATGAGTCTTGTCGTTGAAAACGAGAAAAAGACCATCGTCCTTTGATTCTTTTAGGTAGCGATAACTTACATTTTTATAGCTCGTAGTACCCGTTACTCTGGTATCGGAGATGGTCTGGTTGATGAGACCCTGAGCGTCACTGGTGGAAATAGGCAGGTTGGGGGAAGCCTCCAGTATTTGCCCGTTGGCGTTCAATTTCAGGTAAAAGTAATCGGGTTCCGGATGCTGGTCCTGTGGCTGCAATTCCGGAGGCTGGGGTGGACCGTGGGGCTGCAGGCGCTCGCTCTGGGCGATCCTCCTCATCATATCTTCTGATTGGCGTTCCATTCCCTGCGCCATGGAAAAGTAAATTCCAGAAAATATGATCGCCAGCACCAGAATCAGCAGCGCCAGGTTAATCGTGATCAACTGCATCTTGAGTTTGCGAAACAAAGGTTACACCTCCTTGAGGCAGTACCCGATCCCTCTCACTGCTTCAATATTGATCCCGCACCTTAAACTGTTGAGCTTTTTACGGAGATAGGAGAGATGCACCTCGATGGTGTTTGTCTCTACTTCCGAGTCCAGCCCCCAGACCTTGTCTAGGATCTGCTCCTTGGTGATGACCTGCTTTCTATTGCGCAATAGCAGTTCCAGGAGCTGTGATTCCTTAAGGGTGAGTCTGATGCTGCTTCCTCCGCTCTCGACTTCACCGCTTAATGGATTGAATGACAAGGTCGGGGTTTTAATGCATTCGCTCTGGATCACTTCGGTTTGTCTCCTGTTCAGTGCCCTGATCCGGGCCAGCAACTCATCCGTTGAAAAGGGTTTGATCAGATAATCGTCAGCCCCGCCGTCCAGGCCAGCTACCCGATCGCTCACCGCGTCCTTGGCTGTCAGGATTAGCACCGGCGTTACGACATCACCCTTTCTTAACGCCTTTAATACTTCCAAGCCCTCTTTTCCCGGCAGCATGCGGTCGAGAATGATCACGTCGTAGATGCCTGTTTCAGCCATGTCCTGACCGGTTATGCCGTCGTAGGCCACGTCAACTCCATAGCTGTTTTTCTTGAGAATGTAGCAGAGAGCTTCGGAGAGCCGGACTTCATCTTCAACCAACAATATCCGCATCTAATCCACCTCAAAGATATGTTACCTCATTTTACTTGCTTTTTATTTAATATTTTGCTTAATGCTTAATGGACCTACTCATACCCCAGGGCTTCGGACGGGTTGAGCCTGGCTGCCCGGGTGGCCGGGTAGTAGCCGAAGAAGACACCCACGAAGATGGAGAACCCGACTGAGATCAGAACCGAGGAGAGGGAGATCGGGGCGGACATCTTGGCAAAGTAGGAGAAGATCTTGGCGCCGCCGATCCCGAAGATGATCCCGAACAGGGCGCCGAGCAGGCTCAGCATGATCGCCTCCAGCAGGAACTGCCTGAGGATGTCCTGCCTGGAGGCCCCGATGGCCATGCGTACGCCGATCTCCCGGGTGCGCTCGGTGACCGAGACCAGCATGATGTTCATGATGCCGATGCCCCCGACGACTAGGGAGATACCGGCCACCCCCGCCAGGAAGAGGGTCAGGGTGGCGGTGGTGCTCGCTGCCGTCTCCTGGATCTGAGCCATGTTGGTGATCCGGAAGTCATCCGAGGCGGTTGTCGCCAGCCGGTGGCGCGTGCGCAGCAGGGCCTCGATGGCGTTCTGGACGCTGTCCATCTGCTCCTTGGAGGCCACCTGCACCTGCATCATGTTGATCGTCTGGTTGGTGATCCCCGACATCCGGATCTGGGCGGTGGTCACGGGGATGTAGACGACGTCGTCCTGGTCGCTGCCTGCTGATGATGAGCCCTGTGACTTCAGGAGGCCGATGACCTTGAAGGCCACGCCCTTGATCCTGATCTCGGTGCCTATCGGGTTGGCGCCGCTGGTATAAAGGTTGGTGTACACCGTCTGGCCGAGCACGGCGACCGCAGAGATGCTGTTCACGTCAGCGTCGTCGAAGAATCTTCCCTGGGCGACGGTCAGGGAGGAGATGTCCACTATGGCCGGCGTGGTGCCGGTGGCGGAGGTGGTCCAGGTCTGGTTGCCATAGGTGATCAGGCCGCTTGAGCGCACCGTTGGGGCGACCGCCTTCACGCCGTCCAGCTTGGCGACGGCAGTAGCGTCCCCAAGGGTCATGGTGTTGGTGGTGGTGCTCCGCACCCCGTATTGACCGGAGGCCCCCGGTGAGACCGTCAGCATGTTGGTCCCTAACCGGTTGATGTTGGCCATCACCTGCGCCTGAGTGCCCTGGCCGATAGACATCATTAGCACTACCGCTCCCACGCCGATGATGATACCGAGCATGGTCAGGAAGGAGCGCATCTTGTTGGCCTTCAGGGCGCGTACGGCAAAATCGCTGAGAATGCTGAATTTTACTGTCATTGCTTAGTACCTCCATTGGGACATTCCATCGGGACCTCCCCCATCGGGGACATTCCATCGGCAATCGGGGACATTCCCCATCGGGGACATTCCTCGGCATGCATGGTAACATGCATAGAGGTGTGTCCCCATTCCTTAAATTACATTCATTGAGGTGTGTCCCCATTCCTTAGCCGGTGTGTCCCCATACATCGGGGACATTCCTCGGCAATCATAATACATTAATTGAGGTGTGTCCCCTTTCCCTAAAACATCCCTGGCGGCGGCCCGCTCATCCCGCCGCTCTGAGAACCACTGTTCTTAGTCGTGCTGCTGCTGCTGGTAGTAGACCCAGAAGATTTTGATGTCGTGGTGGCGCCGGTGACCACGATATCACCTTCAGATAAACCGGACTTGATCTCCACGTTGACATCATCGGTCAGGCCGGTCTGGACATTCTTTATTACCTGTTGTCCGCCCGATATTACGACCACCACGCCGGCGCTCTGAGAGGAACTGGAGCTGGCAGTAGAACCACCGGAACTTACTGTCGCTCTTTTAGAACCGTTCCCTTTCTGGGTCGCTGCCAGCGAGGCCATGTAGGTGCGAGCGTAAGTGAGGGCCGTCTGCGGCACCACGATCACATGGTTAGCCGAGGCGGTGACGATATTGATGGAGGCCGGCAGGCCACCCTTCAGCTTGCTGTAGTCGTCGATGGAGATCCGGGCCTCGTACATCTGCACGCTGCTGACCGTGGAGGCGTTCGGGGACAGGGCGATGATCTTGCCCGTGAAGGTCTGGTTGGGATAGGTATCCACGGTGAAGGTCACCGATTGGCCGACGCTCACCTTGCTGATGTCCGCCTCGTTGATCTCGGCGTCGATCTGCAGGTCTTTCGAGGTCATGATGATCTCGAACTGGGTGGCCGTAGATGTTCCCGAGGCAGCCGCCCCACCTCCGGTCCACATGCCCGGGTTGCCGCTGATGGTAGAGATGTAGCCGTCGAACGGAGCGGTGATCTGGGCGTTGTCCAGGTTGTTCTGGGCCTGGGAGACCTGGGCCTGGGCGTTCTTGACCTGGGCGGCGGCGGCGATCACGTCGGCGTTGCTCTGGGTCTGCGCCAGAGTGAGGGCGGCAGTCTTGTACTGGTAGTCGGCGGTATTCAGGTCCGACTGGGAGATCGCTCCCACTGCCAGCAGCTGCTGGTCGCTGTCGAGGGTGGCCTTGGCGTTATCGGCGTTGGCCTGGGCCTGGGCGATCTGCTGGGGCTTGGTGGCCACCAGCTTGTCGTAGCTGGCCTGGGCGCTTTCTAAATTGGCCTCCGCCTGATCCAGGGAGGACTGCAGGTCGCTGGTCTGCTCCAGGGCCAACGCCTGTCCGGCCTTGACCGTGTCCCCCAGCTTCACGTAGCAGGCCTGGACGTAGCCCTGGGACTTGAAGGTGAGGGCGACGCTCTGGACCGCCACGATGTTGCCGGAGGCGCTGATGGTCACCTGCACGTCGCCGTAAGCCGCCTTGGTGGTGGTATAACCGCCGCTCTTCTTAGTGGAGGCCAGGTAGCGCCAGCCAAAGAAGCCGGCAACCAGCACCACCAGCACCGTGATGATCAATGCCTTGCGGTTCTTGACCAGTTTGCCGGGGAAGCCCTTGATGAGGGACCAGGTTTTGGCGAAAGTGGTTTTCAAAGTCGACAACACTATCTTCCTCTCCTAATAGATCTATACCGTCCTCAAGCTACTCAACAACCATGTTATCCCATCCTGCTTGTTACTAATTTTACTGCAGTTCCCACCCAATAACCTTAAAAAGAAATAAGTTTTACTGGAACTTTCCATAAGTACCAGCGCTAAAAAGCAAGAGAAAAGCTCATTTAGTAATGAAATCCCTGAATTTTCAAGGTTTCATAATGATCAGGGCAAACCTGGATTTGTCAATTAAATGACAATCTATTTAGGTCCAAGCTGGGCTTTATTGACTCTGCAAATAACGAGCGCTCAATACCGTGGAAACCCTCTCCATTGCAATAGCTTTTATCACACATATTATTCACTTAAACATACCAGATAGTGGAACAGTGGGAACGCATTACCGAGTCACCCGCGTTTAATTTCTGAAATGGCTTACATAATATTATCAGTACACAAGGAGGGATGCTGCATGGAAGTTCAGGTGGATCCCGAAACCTGCATCAGTTGCGGTACCTGCATCGATATCTGCCCCGAGGTTTACGACTGGGACGACAGTGGAAAGGCCCACAGCCAGGTTGATGATGTCCCGTCAATTCTGGAGAGTTGCGCCCGGGAGGGGCTGGAAAACTGCCCTGTAGATGCCATCAAGGAAGTTTAAAACGCCTTGATGATCAGCGGCCCTGATGAAAGTTTAAAATCTGCAATTCCGTCGCTGGATCGTATGATTTGACTGCACCCGTCTCCAGCAACTCCATGATCATGGCCTCGATCACCAGGTGGACCGCCGAATCGCCCCGCAGACAGCCGGTCAGGGGTGTATCCCCCCGGCCGGTGGCGCTATGCAGGTGCAAGACCGGGCCATCCTGTCCAGTGAAGATCGTCCCGATGGCCAGGATCTCCCGGCAATCGTCAAAGTGGCGCCAGGACGGAACGGAAGGTATGGTGCAGGCCTGGGGGCCCACGACAAGGGATGCCTCGCGTAGCGCTCCGATCAGATACAGGACCGCCGTCTCGACCCGCTCCTGCGTTGCCAGGCGCTTCAACTCCTCGAGCAGGTCATCCCCATGCTCAATCCGGGCTAAAAAAATCCTGCCGACTTTTCCTTGGCTGTACTTCACCAAAAAGCCCCCGTAATTCTATAATTTGTTTACAGCTTCATTATATTGTTCTTCCAAGATCCGATCAACCTGAAGCCCGCGTTAGCTTTCAGCACCTCTGTCAACATTTGAAGCGTGTGAAAAAAAGGATTTTACCGCGGCAAAGTTCCGAATAGAATCGGCGAATATGGTTGATAATAAGAAAAAACGAGGAGGTTTGCCTTCATGCAAGGACAGATTGAGAAGAAGAACCAACACCTACCGGGGGTCAAATGCTGTGTCAGTTCCTGTTACTACTACGAAAGCGGGGACCGCTGTCACGCTGGCATGATCGAGATCCAACCCCCCAACGCCAGCAATACCCAGGATACCGATTGCGCTACCTTCGTCTCCAAATAAGCGGTGCCGGCCTTTAACCAAACTGACATTAATAGGCGCGCAACCCGGGTTACCCCGGGTTTATTTTTTGGTCCCTGGCGCCTGGTCAGTCATCCAAACGCTAATTCGTTTCAGGGATTTGCAATTTAAAACGCGTGGCGCTTCAGTCTTTGACCAAACTCTGAAACTCGGGGCTGTTCCTGACGTTGTTGAAATCAGGCTCCGTCCGGGCATCCTTCTTGGCCTCGGGGTTGAGGGCAATCGCCTGCTTGAGATTTTTGACCGTATTGGCAATGTCACCCCTGCGCCCGTAGATGCTGGCCTTGCCGTAGTAGCTCCAGACCGAATCCGGCTCCACGGCGATGGTCTGGTCGTACCAGTAGATGGCCGTGTCGTAATGGGCGTAAAGTTCGTAGGCCAGGGCCTTGTTGAAGCGGGCGCTGCCGTAATCCGGCTTCAGTTTCAGGGCCTGGTCGATGCTCTTCATTCCCTCATCGAAGTGTCCGTCAAAACAGAGGGCGATCCCCTTGATGGTGTAAGCCTGGTAATAGCCGGGACCATCGGCGATCACCAGATCCAGGGTAGCCACGGCATCCTGGTATTGCCTCTGCCTGTAATACTCATAACCCTGCTGGTAGAGCCGGTCCAGTTCGGCTTGCCGGTCGTTGGCAGACTGTTCAGCGCTGCTTCCAGAGGTGGCCAGTGTTGATACAGCCCCCGTTTGAACCTTATTATTCCCCTGAATCGGCTTGTTTCTGATTAGCATCATGAAACCGCCCGCCAAAACGATAATCACCGCCAATACCACCAGAGCCGGAACTGCTTTAATCCTTTTCGCCATCGCATTCCCTCCCCCTGTTTTAGTAGTTTTCCATAAAAAAACCTGTTTTCCTCTCAGGCAGATATGACGACCGCAAAGAGCAGCCAGCCAGCATCAAGAAAAAAGGCCCCCATGGGCCTCAAGGTGCTAATCACAACCACCTGTTCAATGCTGCTTGAAACCAGTAGGACAGGCGACCCGGACAGGCCGCCTGTCCTGATTTGAGGGCATATGCCTTACACCGGCAACAAGCGCCCGCTACTTTACGGGCGAATCAATCAGCACGGCTCCACTGGCAGCATCCCAGCTAACCTGATAGCCGAACAACTCGGCGATGTACCGGGCCGGCAGATAGGCACGCCCATCCCTGATGACCGGCGCCGCATCCATGGTTTCAACAACACTGGCCGATCCTCCGGACTCAATCTGATAGATATTCTTGTTGCCGATCTGCAATCTGTATGCCGTGCCTTTCTGGTTTGGTGGCAGCACTACCGTCTGGGAAGAGGCATTCCAGGAGATGCCGGCTGCATCCAGGCCAAATGCCTGAACCAGGTAGCGTACCGGGACATACACACGGCCGCCGGCCGCAAACGGAGCAACATCCATCTGGTAGGCCTGTCCATCGACAAGATAAGTCTTGCTGCCAACCACAAAACTGGCGTGACTGGACTGAGACGGGCCTGGAGCAGGGGCCAGATTGACTTTGATCCCCACCGTATAGGTCTTGGCCGGCTGGACACTTTCCCACGACCGGGCATATACCAGATTGAGCTGGGCGGTGCCTGTACCCACTGTTTTGAATACCCAGTGGTTGATGCCACCAGCACCTATCACATGGGATGTAGTAGATGCGGAGGTATACGAATGCGATACTTCCACCAGAATATCCTGGTCCAGGCTCCCAGCATAACTCCAGTCATAGCCGGTCGAATTAGGATTGCTGGGGAGAGACAATTCCAAAGTTTGGCCCAGGTCAACAGTAATTGTCCGGTTGTTATCAGCCTCGCTCAGTTGCAAGGCTTCAGCCTGTGCCAACAATGGCATGCCAGGAACGAGAAGCAAAAGCATCACCGCAATCACGATCAACATCCAACTCTTCATAACCAGCCACCTCTCTCATGATGTTAAAGCAGATTGTGTAAAAGCCGGCGCTGTTGTATATACGCTGCCGGGACTTTAAATCTTACAGTAGTACACAGCCTCACCATCCGGTTATAACCGATAACTCGTCCCGGCTCCTGCTCGTTGTTCAACTATACTGAATAGACAGCATTGGTTTCACCTGTAATTATGATAGTTTTTTACCCGCCCTGCAACGATTGCGAGCAGGAATATAAATCTTGCTGTCGAATATTATGGAATTATTGGTAAACTGTGGCTGTCGGTGCTCCCCTAACAATACCCGGTCACGGGTTGATGCTATGGACAGGCCTGATTCTTACCCTAATTACCAAGGAGGAAAGTAATTATGCAGAGATTGAGGGTATTTTGGTCGGTTATTCTATGTCTTGCCCTGTTGGCCACCATGCTGGCCCCTATCCCCGCCCTAGCCGCCACAGCTACTACAAACATCAAATCACCATTTGCCTACGCTCCCGGCGGTGCTCAAAGAGGCCCGGAGACGCAGGCCGCACAGTATGTGCCGGGCCAGATTATCATCAAATATAAAAATCATGCTCCTGCGCAGGACACGCTGCCTGTAGCCGCCAAGCTGCGCAAGATCAAGGACCTGGGCGCAACCGGAGCTCAATTGGTCTCTGTCCCTGCCAATCAATTGGAAGATACGCTTACCAGTCTCAAGGCAAGCGGCGCAGTGGAGTATGCCACCCCGAATTATCTGCTGCATCCGGCCGGAGGGTTGTCCGACTCCACCCTTGTTTCCAGGGAATGGGGTCTGGATAATACCGGGCAGCTGATTCCGGATGTCGTCAGCGGCACTCTGATAGCAGGCCAGCCAGGGGTGGATATCGATTTGCCGGACCAGAGCAACGGACATGGGCCGCAACAGACCATACTGGTCGGCCTGGTGGACACCGGGGTGGATATCAACCACCCGGACCTGAAGGACAGCATCTGGGTCAACCCCAAACCGGGCCAATACGGCTACGACGGCGATCTGCACGGCTGGAATTTTATCGACAATAATGGTCAAGTTTTTGATAGCGCCAACCCGATCATGGATTCGCACGGAACCCACATCGCCGGCATCATCGCCGCCAAGACGAGAAATTCGGTTGGCGTTGTCGGCGCCGCCCCCAAGGTCAAGATCGTCGTTCTCAAGTTCATGACGGCCTATGGCGGCACGCTCGACGACGCCATCCTGGCCATCGACTACGCCAGCAAGGTTGGCGTGAAAGTGATCAACGCCAGTTGGGGAGATTTCTTTCCTCAAACTCCCGACGGCCAATTAAACCCGGACCTGCAACCCCTGGCTGACGCTATCCAGCAATCCCATATTCTGTTCGTGGCCGCGTCCGGCAACAACTATGATCCCGGCGGAGACAATCTGGACACTCTTCCGGCCCAGCAAGGGCTGCAATTTTATCCTGCCGCCTTTAAATTCCCCAACGTGATCTCTGTTGCCGCGGTGAACAACCGGGGCAAGTTATGCGCACTCGATACCGACGGCTTTAATGCCGACTTCGGGGTCAATACGGTGGACATAGCCGCACCCGGCAGCGATATTGTCAGCACCTTCACGATGGACCCGAGTTGGGGAGGCTCGGTGGATGCGTATACGTACAACGCCCGTACCGTCTGCTGGGGGTTCGGACTGCAGGACATCGACGGGCAGTCTAACAGAGATGACCTGCTGCGCCGGGAATTGCTATTCCTGCAGCCAAAGCGTCACCTTGATGACGGGCACAACGATCCCGGCGTGCTACTGGTCGATGATGACAACTTGCAGGCAGGCTACCCGAACTGCAACCAGTACTGGACCAAGGCCCTGAAAGATCTGGGCATCCATTATAAGACGATTTCGGTGGCCACTGCTGTTTACGGGCCCACCCTGTCAGAGATGACCCCGTTCAAGGTGATTATCTGGCAGACCGGCAGGGACGGCGACAGCAATCCGTTGCTCACGACCACCGACGAGAACAACCTGTCCGCGTATGTGCAGCAGGGGGGCTCACTGCTGCTGTCGGGCGAGAGAGCCATCGATGAAGACCCGGTATGGTCGTCGCAACTCTTCCAAGTGATGCCGCTGCAACTAGGAGCATCTCTCCCCTTCTACAACTTCTGCGGCCTGCCGGGCAGCAACTATGACGGTTTTCGCGCCATCGCCGATGGAGCGGACTTTGGATCGCCACCAGCCCTCTTCGACCTGTTCGTTCCCGCCAACCAAGACACTGCCCAAGGCGGGCTCACCCCACGCTATGCCTTTGACAACGGCACATCGATGAGCGCCGCATTTGTTTCTGCAGTAGGGGCTCTCCTGTACAGCAAACAGCCACAGTTGCTGGCAGAGAGAGCGCGGAAGATCATGATCACTTCCGCCAAGCACCTGCGGGATCTATCTGGTAAGGTAGCCAGCGGAGGCATAGTCGACGCCTCTGCTGCCTTAAAATCAGTCCGGTAACTATAAAATTTCTGAGCAGCATTACCAACCTTCGTTAAACTGCGGCGCCATTGGCCATAAAGGCCGGGCAGCCATTGTAAGCGGCTGCCCGGCCTTTATCATTTCTTGGCCGCCAGGCTCCGCACCGCGGCGATCAGCCTTTCTACGTGCGAGTAGTCATTGAAGTAGCCAAAGCTGGCTCGCAACGCTCCGTGGGGGAAGGTCCCCAGGCTCCGGTGAGTCAGGGGGGCACAATGCAGACCACCCCGGATCCCTATGTTGTACACCTGGTCCATGGCTTTTGACGCCTCTCCCACCCCGCAAGAATCCAGCAGGAAGGAGACCACCCCGGTCTGGGGCTCCTGGCAGCACAGCAGCCGTACTCCGCCGATCTCCCGCAGCCCTGCCGCCAGGCCCCGGGCAAGCCCGGTCTCATGCTGGGCAATCCTGATCATGCCCTCGGCTTGAATGAAGCGAATGCCCGCCAGCAGCCCAGCAATACCCGGATAATTTGGCGTGCCGGACTCCAGGCGCCAGGGCAGTTCCTTGGGCTGATCCTCTCCTTCGGACTTGAAGCCGGTGCCTCCCTCCCTGAAGGGAAGCACCGGAATCTCCCTGCCCAGCAGCAGGGCGCCAGTTCCCATAGGTCCCAACAAACCCTTATGACCCGGAATGGCCAGCACGTCGATGCTCATTTCTTTCATATCTATAGGTAAAGTTCCAGCCGATTGAGCTGCATCCACGATCACCAGTCCGCCCTGGCGGTGCACCCTCTCCGCCAGTTCCCGAACCGGGAGTACCGCCCCGGTAACGTTGGAGGCATGGGAGAAAACGGCCACATTCACACCCTGGCTACACAGGTATTCAAAATAATTGCGGTCGATGCCGAAATCTCCGGCGCCCCGGGCTATGGCCAGGCTCACCCCCGACCGTTGCAGACCGCGCAGTGGCCTGAGCACTGAATTGTGCTCATAGGGGCCGGTGATCACCCGCTGGCCTGGTTTCAGGATCCCCTTGAGCGCCATGTTCAACGAATCCGTGCAGTTCATGGTGAAGATCACATGATCGGGGGACAGGGCATTGAACATCCGGCAGAGTTCCAGCCGGGCGGCTTCGACGACCTGCTCGGCCTGTTTCGACATCCGGTGAGAGGAGCGCCCCGGATTGGCGCCTATTTTCATGGCCTCCGCCGTTGCTGCATACACCGTCTCGGGCTTTGGCCAAGTGGTGCAGGCGTTGTCTATATATACAAAGCTATCGCTCAAGGAGTATCGCCATCCTTTATATGGAATAAGTACAACGCTGCTATATGTTATTCAGGATGGGCAATACAGGCAACCCTCAGCTTTGGTATTTTTAGGCCGGTAGATCAATATAGTCAGTTCTTTGCCTCGTCGGCGCCACCCTGTGTTATCTCCATGACTGTATTCATAAGATATTACTAAGCCTGCTGCTTAAGCAAGAAAATGCCCCCACCAATAACGCAGAGGAGGGAGGCAGGCTCGCTGTAAAGACCATGCTGCCGGATACAGCGAATTCAACCGTGGTGGTGCTGCTATGGAACCAACAAGAGAGGGGCCGGGCGCTCTTGCCGATGTGCTGGATAGGCTCTTGGACAAGGGAGTCGTCCTCGATATAGACCTGATCATCGGGGTCGCCAATATCCCCCTGATCGGCATCAATCTCCGGGTAATCATCGCCGCTCTGGAAACAATGCTCGACTACGGCTTTATGAGCTGGCTGGGAAAGAGGGACGAAATTGCCAATTCAGATAGATGAAGACAACTTGAAACAGGGCTTGCTGGGGTTGGTGGTTGCCCTGGTGGAAGTCATCAAAGAGGTCCTATCCATGCAGGCTTTGCGGCGTATGGAATCAGGCAGGCTTACCGATGAGGAGATCAACCGGTTGGGCGAGGCGTTGATCGACTTGAGTGACGCCCTGGAGCAGATTAAAACCGACAATGGCCTTGAAAAAGTCGTGCGCGATGTTCGCTGGAGCCTCGATGATCTAGTCGATGATGTCCTGGATCGCATGATCAACCCCGAACGCTGGGCTGAAGACATCCAAAAATAAGGACGACCTGAGTAAGTGCCAGAATGTCTGTACTTCCCAGAGAATATATTGGAAAGAGTAACCGTGAAACAAACACACTTTAGAAAAAGTCTTCATATATTGTTATCGAAGTCTAAAGGCAGCTGGAAAGACCCAATGAGGTGCAGCCACGGCCTCCTCAGTTGACTTCAAGAATAACCAATCAGGTCAAAAGCTAATAAAAGGAGGATGATGGTAAATGGCCGTCACAAAAAGTATTGATGCCAGTAGCTTGGTGGAAGTGATTGACCGGATCCTGGACAAAGGACTAGTTATTGATGTTTTCGTCAGGGTATCACTCGTCGGCATCGAACTACTTGCAATAGAAGCAAGAGTGGTCCTGGCCGGAGTGGAAACCTATCTCAAGTACGCTGAGGCGATCGGACTCACCAAGTTGGCTGCACACCCCCATCCAGTTATTGTATAATTTAAACTATCAACGATTGCAAACACCCCATCGTCGAGACAGTATCTGTCTCGACAACTTTTTTGAGGAAATCTTCTTTAATGCCAAGAGAGGGTAATATGATGAAATCAAAGAAATACTACTACGCCTATGGCGTCATTGAAACCGAAGAGCCAAAAACCTGTCTCAGCGGGTTGCAGGAGAATATGTCCGTAATCCCCTACCGCGATCTTGCTCTGGTTTTCAGTGAAGTGGCAAACCATTCTTTACAATTAACCAAGGAAAACGCTCTCGCCCACCATCAGATAATCGCCCAGATCATGAAGAGGCAGACAATCATCCCCTTCAGTTTTGGAACGCTTTTTAACAAAAAGAGCGAGATGACCGGGCTGCTGACAGCAGCCTACGGAGAGATCAAAAAAACCCTGGAACAACTTTACGGTAAACTGGAATTAGGGCTGAAGGTGATCTGGAAAAAGGAGGCCCTGGCAATAAAACTGGAAAGGGATTACGAAGATTTAAAGAGATTCAAGGAAGAGATCCTCAGCCTGCCACCAGATAGCGTCTATGGCCCCGCTATTCTCTTGGGGCAGAGGGTAGAGGCTGTCATGAAAGAGATTCAGTCGGAGTGCCAGGAACAGATATATTCACCGCTGCAGGCAATAGCACTTGATGCCCGTCTCAATAAACTCTTGAACGAGCGCATGGTCCTGAATGCTGCTTTTCTGGTGTCCAGAGACCAGGAAACAAGGTTTGACGCCATGGTGAACGAGCTCTACGAACAGTATCAGGAGCAACTTAACTTCATGTACTCGGGACCCTGGCCTCCCTATAATTTCATCAACCTGAAACTGGATCGCCATGTTATTGGCAGGGGGTGAGCGAATGCTTTTGTTCGGCAATCTTCTTTGGGCGCCATTTAACGGCTTGCTGGATATAGCCGAGGCCATCGACGATGCAGCCCGGCGGGAGCTTGAAGACCCCGAGATTATCCAGGCCAAATTGCTGGAGTTGCAATTTCTCTATGAACTGGGAGAAATAGATGAGGCTGAATACCAATCAGGCTATCAAGAGCTGGCCGAAAGACTGCTGGCTACTCAGCATTCAGGGCACGCTGATGACGATGAAGAAGATGAAGAGGATGAGGATGAAGAAGAAGAAGAAGAAGAAGAAGACATCGATGAAAACGAAATTGAAGAGGATTGATGCTTATGGCCTGGATAGCTCCTTTGGCGCTATCCAGGCCATAAGCGCGGCAACCCGCTTGTTGGTTCACGCCAGCCTTTCGTAAAGGTCCAGAGCCATATGAACCAGGCCTCTACGTTCGTATTCATAAGCGACATTGAGCAGTGCCTTTCTGGCGATTTCCGCATTCTCGGTCTCCGGTGAGCCGTCTAAAATCTTGAAATACAATGCGCAGGCTTCATGAGTCCGCCCGTCATTCTCCAATTTATTAGCCAAGCGGATCATGGCTGCAAGCAGTTCCCCATCCTTCTTTTGCTCTTCCATACCTTCACCTCTTTCTTTGGTTATCAGGCTCCTCGACCGGGGACGCCATCGCAAAGCTGTATGGGGGCCAAGGTCCCGTGAAATGTATGTCCATCCCCTGCCGCGCCTGAAGATCACCCAGCACTGCCCCTATTGCCGAAATGTTAGCCTTGTCAGCGAGAACAGATAGATTCAGCAACATTTCCAGGCCGTCCAGGCGTTTTGGCTTGTTGACGCAGGTCTGTACGGACAAGGCCTGAATTTTTCTTAGGCTCGCCTGGCAGAGCTCATCTACCACTGAATCAGCCTTCTGTCTGATCAGCTTTTCCATCTTTTGCTGGTAAAAAAAGGCCAGGCCCTTGGGTTTGCCCTGCAACTCTGACTGCAGTTGCTTCACTTCGCTGTCCGCAGCGATGATCTCCCGTAAAACGGCCTTCCGGTCCCAGTTCACCTGAATGGCCAGTTCTGCCTTTCCCCGAAGGCTGGACAGCTTATCCCGAAAAGATTCATAGTTCTCCTCCAGCCAGGCGGCAACCTGTGCCCTGGCAGATTGCCTGGAGTCTCCCTTGATAATCACGTCAAAGGTCATGGGAAGCACTGTTTCAACCCGCTCCCAGATAGCATCGATAACGGCATGATGGACAAGCAGCCAGGCCCTCGCTTGTTCGTTCTCCCCTTCATAGGGAACCGCCGGGCAGTCGTGAACAACGGCGCCAATCTCCCTAATAGAAATCTGGTGCACATTGACGTCATCCAGGCCGCGTATATTTAGGCCAACTAGATCAAACACCGGAGCAACACAGTAAAGATAGCAACCCTGAAGAGCAGCTGGAGCCGTATCAGTAGCAGAAGACGCCGAACTATCGCTCATCCCTCTCACTCCCTTCTCAGTAGCTCTCCGGCAACGGTGCCAGGCGCTGCTTGACTTGGCGCGCCCGGGCGCTTTCCCAACCACACCATGGACACTGATCATTCAGCAACTCATCTGCGTTGACCTGCTTGGAACACTGGGGGCAGGTTTCTTTAATCGTTTGAGCCTCCTCCCAGACTGGATTCTCGCGGTTGATTCCTGAAGGGAATTCCAACCCGTACCGGGCCGCTGTTTCAAAGGAGGCCAGGGCTGCTCTGATCTTGATGCCCAACAGTTCCACGCCGGCCACAGAAACCGTTATGTCTGCGTTGATGATCAATCCCTTGTCCAGGATCAACTCCACGACGTCAGCCAGACCCGACCCTCGCTCCCTGGTCGGCTGAAGCTGTGCCGCCATTGCCACCATCCCTCTCTCAAGTCCAGGATATTATTATTTATATGAGGGGCAGTTCTGCTAATTAACCACGGGTCGGTGCAACAACAGGGAAATTGCCTCGTTAAAATCGGTTCCAGTAATCTCTAAGGATGATGGATCCGGCGCCCGGTCAACAGTCCCCAAATACCTGCGGATGGCTACCCAGGTAGCCCGGTAACAGATGTACTGGAGATCGGCCCCGGCCAATCCCTCGGTTTCCTGAGCCAGGCGCGATAGGTTGACATCGGCGGACAGGCGCTTCTTTCTGGTGTGGATCCGCAGTATCTGTTCCCTGGCGCGGCTGTCAGGCAATGGCAGGGTCAACACAATATCAAACCGGCCGGGTCTTAGCAAGGCGGCGTCAAGCCGGTCGAGACGGTTGGTGGCCCCGAGGACAATAATGCCCCGTGGCCCCTCAATACCATCCATCTCAGTCAACAGCTGGCCCAGCACCCGATCACTGACCTCATCGCTGCCAGCGCCGCGCCTGCTTACCAGGGCATCGATCTCGTCAAAAAAGATGATGCAGGGCGCAGCCTGTCTGGCGGTGCGAAAGACCTGCCGCACCGCTTTTTCCGATTCCCCCACCCATTTAGAAAAGAGCTCCGGCCCTTTGATGGAGATGAAGTTCGCCTGACTGGCGGTGGCCACGGCGCGCGCCAGCAATGTCTTCCCGGTGCCGGGGGGACCGACCAACAGCACACCCCTCGGAGGCGTGGCATCAAGACGCTGCAGCAGGTCGGGGTAGTAAAGCGGCCATTCCACGGCCTCCCGTAGTTCCTGTTTGACAGTCTCCAAGCCACCGAGTTCATCCCAGTCTATATGGGGTATCTCCACAAAAACCTCTCTGGTGGCAGACGGTTCAATCTCCGCCAAGGCCTGAATAAAGTGCTGCTGGCGTACCTGGAGATCACTGATCAGATCCAGAGAGATGCCGTCTAATCCTGGCTCCAGCTTGGGCAGTACCTGGCGCAAGGCCAACATGGCTGCCTCCTTGCAGAGCGCTTCCAGGTCGGCACCCACAAAACCATGAGTGTCCCGGGCAATCTCGTCCAACTGCACATCATCAGCCAGCGGCATGCCCCGAGTATGAATATGGAGAATCTCTCTTCTTCCCTTCTGATCTGGAACACTGATGATGATCTCGCGGTCAAACCGCCCGGGGCGCCTCAGGGCAGGGTCGAGGGCATTGGGAATATTGGTGGCAGCGATCACGATCACTTGGCCGCGGGATTCCAGGCCATCCATGATAGCGAGGAGTTGGGCAACCACCCGTTTTTCAACATCTCCCCTGACCTCCTCCCGTGGCGGGGCGATGGCATCAATCTCATCCAAAAAGATGATACTGGGAGCATGGCTGCGGGCATTCTCAAAAATCTCCCGCAGCTTGGCCTCGCTTTCGCCATAATACTTGTTGATGATCTCCGGCCCGTTGACATGGAAGAAACTAGCCTTGGTTTCGTTGGCTATCGCCCTGGCAATGAGCGTCTTACCCGTACCCGGCGGCCCATAAAGCAGGACGCCCCGGGGCGGTTCGATCCCCAGATGCGTAAACACCTCTGGAAACTTCAGAGGAAGCTCGATTATCTCGCGGATTTTCCGCAACTCCTTAGCCAGCCCCCCTACATCCTCATAGGTGATCGTTTCCTGGCCGCCATCGTCGCTCTGATCCTTTTTTAGCTTGATGACGGTTGTGCTTTCAACCAGAACAGGCCCTGCCGGTATCGTATCATGCACGAATAATTCGATCGTGGTGCCGAAAAAGCCGATTCTCAGAATATCCCCCTTGGTAATGGGCAATCCTTCCAGAAGCCGGTGCAACTGGCGGCTGCCCTGCTCAAAAGGTCCCTGGCGCTGTTTCAGCGTCAGAACTAACTGGGAGGCCGGCTGGACGGCGGTTTTACTGATAAGCCCCTTATCGCCCAGCCTTAGGCCGGCATTTTGCCGGATGGTACCGTCGAGTTGCATGATCTCCTGGTTGCGATATTCCGGGTAGACCGGCAGTACCCTGGCTGCCGTGCTGCGTTGACCGGTAATGGTGATGATATCTCCTACTGCCAGTCCGGCCTTCAGCATGTCTGCCGGGTCGAGCCGTACGTTGCCTCTTCCCACATCCTTAGCCATGGCCTCTGACGTTTTAAGAACAAGCTCGGTCAAAAATAATTACGCCTCCTTAGTGGTGTCTGCACCGCCGGCATCATTGAGCATCCGGTTTAGGCAAGCGTATCTCCAGCACCCCGTTGGTAAACGATATTGACGCCCTGTCGAGGTCGGCCGCCAGGGAAAGGGGAATGCGGCGGGCAAACTGTCGTTCGCCGACGCCAGCATTAAGAATCAGCTCCTTACCCTGCGCCTCTAGGCGCACATCCGAGGCAGCCACCCCTGGGAGCTGGATGATGATCACCACTTCCCGGGGTTCATCGAACAGGTCGAAGGGAGGTTCAAGCACGACGGGGCGCCCTGGAGTCAATGGTTGGCCTCCTCGATTGTCTGTGCTATGTCCGGCCAAGGTCCCGACACGCAGATGCAGATCATACATGCCCTTGGCAATGTCCTGCGCTGCGCTGCCAAGCTCCCCTTTGCGGTCAATTTCCAATCCCTCTTCACCGGCCTGCTGCAGCCAACGGACGAGACCGCCCAATTCTTTAAAAAGCTTATCCAGGCTCATGGTTTGCCTCCTCACCGTGATGCTGTTTAGATCCTGTGTTGTGCTTTAATTATATTGATCATCGCCCTGATTTCTGTCACCCGCTCGTCGATCTCCCAAATACGTTCCGACATAATTGCCCGCGTTCTCAGCAACCGGCTCTGTTCCGAAGTCAGCCTGTGGAGTTCAAAAAAGACGTTATCCTCATTAATTTTCGCCGGTTGCAACCTGACAACCGATACTGCCTTACCGGGTCCCATGTTGTTATCTCCCTTCCTACTCGTTTACAACCTGTTTGATCACTTCATTCAATTTATTTTGTAAGGCGCCGTGGTTCACCCGATTGCCGTTTCTCCTGTTCAGTTCCGCGCCCAGCACATCCAGGCACACTTCCCCAAAAAGTTCGCTGTTAACTGGAATGTTCTCTTGCTTGATAATGGTGGCAATGATGACGCTGCGGCGTAAAGCAGTTGTAAATCCAGGGAAGGCTGCACTGAACAGCCGGACGATATTGACCACCACGACGGCCTGCTGCACAGTCAGTCCAGACCGGGAGGCGGTTATGGCGGCTTCCGTTTCCAGGTCCATCTGACCCAATTCGATAGTAATCATACGGTCTCGCAGGGCATCCTGGCTCTTAAAAACCCCGGCATACTCCTCGGGATTACTGGTAAATATGGCGCGGAAATTCGGGTTTACCTTGATACTTTTTTCCCCCGGTTTCAAACCCGGCAGTTGCAACACTTTCTCTTCCAATACTGAAAGTAATATATTGTTTGCCTCCGGGTGCGAGCGGGTAAATTCGTCATAGACAAGTGTCATCCCCTCCTGGCAGGCTGTCGTCAGCCTGCCGTCCATCCAGCTCCGCTCAACATCCTCTTCTCTTTTCAACACCGAGTGGACAAAGTTATCTATCAGGAAACGCACTCGAAAGCCCATCAAGCCGCCGACCATATCGCTGGAATTCATTTCATGATCTCCGTGAATAAGCATCACCGGATGCTTGAGGCAATGAGCCAGGTACAAGGCCAGGGAGGTCTTGCCGGTTCCAGAGGGGCCCTGAAAGTGGATGGGGAAACCTGCATCCAAATAAGCCAGTGCCCTGCTGATAATCTTGTTCAGGTGTTCGGTAACTACAAAATCGTCTTGCACCCTGAGAGATTGCGTTGGTTGCGAACTCTGCTCGGTCATGGAATCACCTCATTCTGATATACGCCCGGGAATTTTTCCCGGGCGTTTTGAATATACAGGTCGGCACCTGTTTTTTAACAAATGTATCTACTTTAAGTGACATCCCTGCCGCAAGCGTTCCATTTTGGCTTCCATCTCAGCATAAACTGCCTTCGCCCGCATCAACTCTCTCTGAGAAATTGCCCTCTCCTCTTCAAAGTGCTTGAGCAGTATCCGAACACGCTTTTCTAAATCCAGCAAAAAGGCGGCCAGCTTGGCCTGAAGTTCATCGCTCATTTTGAGGCGCTCAGCTTCAAAATGGGTCAACATCTCGTTAACTTCTTTTTTTAATTCATCCAGGCTATGTTTACGATTGATATATGAGCCGATAACATCGTCAGAAAGGCTTTGCATATCATCAACAAGATTTCCCATTTTAATTACCTCCTTAAAATAGTACAGGCGTGCTTTGAGTCCCAACACGCCCACCGGCGGGTACCCCACCCGCTAAAGCGAGTACCCGGCGGGAGCGGCGCCGGTGCCGGTGCCCGAAAGCCACATAACCTGCCTTAAACCAATAATAAATTCCACATCACTAATATATGCCAGCATGTTGTCCGATGTTCAAAAACGCCCTCATTTTTATGTTCGCTTGGCTGTGCTCGCAATAAATCCACTTCCAAAACTGTGAAAAAACGAAAATTTCTTTAAAACGCGAAAAATACAGGCTTGGATGAAGGAAACCGCTTGCCCTCCATTAATCGCTGCAAGACGTCGGGCTTGTTTTCTTTCTGGAGATCCCGGTATAGATCCGCCTTGCTGTATATCGCCCCCGGGTTGCTTGATCTGTTATATAAGAACGCTGAGACGTTGCCCTCGCCAGAGTCAACGGCGAATGCGGGCGCTGCGCCCGCGATCTCCCGCCCGCCGGCGCCGGGTGCCCGCCCGGGTGCTAGCTCGGGTGCCCGCTCTAGCGGGCGCGGTGGGCGCAGCTTTTTGAGCTCACCTGCGGCGTTTTCATCTTCCTGGAGGAGATCGGCAGGAGACCCGGACGGCTGCAGAACCAGCACCGGTATGAGGTGGACCGGCCCGGGTTTAGCCGGGAGATCCCCATCAGTCCTCCCGCTATCATCACTGGCTTCTGTTTCGGAGATATCCGGCCGCCGTCTCGACGACTCACCCGCGAATACTTCTCTGGCTCTCCTTCGCAGTTCCCTCAGGCCGCGCTTCAGATGAAATCTCAGCGATGAATCATTCCTTAGGGGGCATTCCTCAACGGGGACATTTCTTCGAGGGCATTCCCTCGGGGACATTCTCCCGAAGGGGGTGTGTCCCCTTTCCTTAGACGGTATGTCCCCACGCCTTGTATGGAATATAAGACTATTCACTTTCTGACCATCCTTTATCGGAGATATAAGTTGGACGCTGCATGATCAATATATGCACCAGTTCTTCATATCGTCAGTCCCCTGCCTGCTTCACCGGCAAGTCCTCCCCGCATCTGTACCTTCATAAATAAAACGGAGGGAACCGTTTTTTCTGGCCCCCTCCTTGACAGGCAACGACCTATCGGAGGCTATAGTATTATCTGCGGGTAACTTTCTCCAATCAGTGCTTCGTCAGGACTGGTATTGGCGGCAAGTTCGTATGCTAACGCTTTATTTCCCAATAAACGTTCCACGATGCCGGTCTTTGATCCGTTTTGCAGTTCCTGGACGAGATCGGTCTTGTCGATTCCCTGCTCTACAGGTTTCGCAGTCATCTAATTCACCCCTAGCACTAGCGTGGCCACCTTGGTCAGCACGACGAGGTCGAGATCGATGAAGTTGTTAGGCGCTGTGCCCTCCGATTTGCTGAAGATGATCCGCGCCTTGAAGACATTTTCCGGAGCGAGATCGGTGACGTTGACCTCAGTCAGCCAGAGGACCTGCCTCCCGATGGCCGCTGAAGAAACGAGTATGCTCAGCCCGTTGCCGATCTCCCGGTGATACTTATCCAGCCACTTGACAACCACCGTCAGGTTACCCGGGTCTGTGGCTGCGGGTGCTTCCACTGCGAAGCTCAACAACAGGGACGACCTGGGGATCCCCAGCAAAATATCCTGGGTTATACTGGCAATTCCGGGCCCCAGGCGGGCGGTCGCCGTTCCTTCGAACGGATTGTTATCACTGATGGTGACGTTATGCGCGCTCCAGAAGTTCAGCCCTTCTTCAAAGCTGGGGTTCTGAATAAGGTTGGACATGTATACATCACTCCTTGTTTTTGATTTTTCTTGAGCCCAGATCTACACTGGACTTTCATCTCATAATATGAAATGTTCCATAATATGGTTCCTTGCCTTTCAGCAATCGTGGTAAAATTTTCTCATAAACATGATTTATTGTCATAGAGAACCACCGCCTACCGGGCGGATATAAAAGACATGACGAACAGATTTTGGATGACTAGGGAATAAAGCAGGAAGGGATGTGCGGTGCAGTGAGGTTTTTCCTGGTGGCTAACCGCTCTAACAGTCGCTTCCTGGCGGACAGCGCCCGCACGCGTACCAAGAGCCTGAATGATGCGCTACAAGCCAGGAACAACAGCATTACTATCGACCTGAATAACCGCGTACTTACCCTGTACCGGGACTCTCAATTGTTCAAGAGCTACCCGGTGGCCGTGGGAGCACCCGATTCACCCACTCCGACCGGCAACTGGACGATCGCGGAAAAGATCGCCAATCCTGGCGGCCCTTTTGGGTCCAGATGGATGGGGCTCAGCATTCCCTGGGGCTCCTACGGCATCCATGGCACCAACATGCCTGATTCCATCGGCACCTATGCCAGCCATGGCTGCGTGCGTATGTTCAACGAGGATGTGATCGATCTCTACAATCTGGTCTCCATCGGCACTCCGGTCCAGATTTTTTGAGCGGGCACTCCCCACAGATCGTGCATAAGAAAAGCCAAGCGGCAAGGAGGACAGGCAGGCGACCAGAGGGAATTCGTAGAGCGATCAGAAGTTTGCCCTGGATGTATACGGGCTGTCGGTGACCAGAAAGCGCCACGGGTAATCCCTGGCCTCTCCGGCGTAGTCGATATTGACCCGGGGTGTGCGGCAGAGATCGGTCTCCGCAACGACTATGCCGTCATCGGACAGGTACAGCCGGCCGGCGCAGAGGTCCTCACCGTTCAATGCCCTGGTGATACCCATAGCCTGGCAGAGCTTGCCTGGGCCATTGGCCAGGTTTCTTTCGATCGCCGGCGTGAACTGTTGCAGACCACGGCGGCAGGCCATCAGTTTCAGGCCAGCCACCGGCTGCAGAGCCCGGATCAGCACCACCTGCGGATATTCTGGGGGCCGGGTGACAATGTTAAAACAGTGATGCATGCCATAGACCATAAACACATAAGCGTGACCACCGGGGCCGTACATGATCTCGGTTCTTTTTGACCTCAGGTTGTGGTAGGAATGAGCTGCCCGGTCCTGGGGGCCCTGGTAGGCCTCCACCTCCACGATCCTGCCGGCGGTTCTTCCTTCCGGAGTATCGTGCACCAGCAACTTGCCCAGCAGGCGGCGGGCCACCACCAGGGTTTCTTCCAGGTAGAATTCCCGGGGCAGTTTGCTTATCCGGGGGCTCTGGATAGAACTCAGGCAGTCACTCATATGCACTCTCTTTCCTCACCCAGATTATTTCTTTCCCCTATCTTTTTAAAGGAGAGGCCATGCATCTCCAGGGCCGCATCTCCGTGATCTCTATTCCCGTGCGGCCCAATCGGCTCAGCCAGGCTTCTGGTAATAGTAAAGCCTGCCGTCGGCGATGGAATACTCGATGGCATCCCGGTCGAAGAAGTACTTCACAAAGGCGGAGACCGTCGAGAACAATATGTGGTATTCTGCCAGGCTCAATTCCAAGTTGTTCAACACCACCAGGTTTTCCAGCAGGTCCTCCCGGGTCAGCGGATGCTCCAGCAACTCTATCACCTGCCTCAGATATTGATGCAGGTTGTCGAGGTTGCGGTCGATCAGTGTGCCAAGCTCCGCCCTGTCATACACCCGGTCCGCATGGCCAGCCACGAACTGGTCAGCGTCGATCTCCCGGAGACGCTGCAGGGTATCCAGGGCATCGGCGATGTCAAACAGGTAGGGCAGCGAGTACTTGTCCAGGATCTCCTCGCTGAAGATGGCATCTCCTAAAAAGCAGACCTTTTCCGGTGTGACGATGCCGATCTGGCTAGGGGCATGCCCCTCTAAAGATACTATCTCGAATTTTTCATCATTGATCTTATTTACTCCCCAATCCAGCAAGTATTGCACTATGAAGGGGTATGCCTTCTTCATGATGCCCTTGATCGGATTGGTGGAGAACAGGATCGTCGACAGCAGGTCCGGATTTTCCAGCAACAGGCGGTGCTCGGCGTGACCCAGCACCTGGCACCCCGGATAGGCGGTCTGAAAGTAGTGATTGCCGTTGCAGTGGTCGAGGTGGCTGTGGGTGTTGATGATGTATTTTGGCCGCAGTCCGTGCTGTTGCAATAGATCATCGATCTCCCGGGCCTGGCTGTTGTCCAGGCAGTTGTCCACCAACAGGCACTGTTTATTCTTGAACACATAGACTCCCACGTTAGTCGGCCCCGGAATATAATGGGCGCCGCCCTTAATCTTAACCAGGTCCACGATCCGTTCCTCCGAAAAAGTAACATTGTGCCAGCTTCATCAATACTCATTATAATAATACACTTAACCCGTTCAAATCGGATACCTCTACAAAATAATTGCCTGCAATCACTCTAAATATCGGTATGAAGTTTACCCTTACAGGCATTTTGTACTAGGATTTAATGAAAAGAAAGTTCAGGAATTACAAAATATCAGAGTTAAATCCATATCAGGATATTTATGGTCCTATGGGTATTTACAGGCATATAAAATATTTGTAAACTGGATTAGGGAATCATTCAAAATATTAGATTGTTCGACAAGAATATCCAGGTTGGATATATGCTGTGACACAGACGAAGTTAAATTTGTAAGAGAAGATGCTGAGGGTTTTGTCACCAGGGCAAAGGATAAAACTATTCACGGCGTTGACGATGAACACATTGACGGTCGTACTTTCTCTGGATTCTCAATCGGAAGAGAAATAATAAAAAGCCAGAATATACTTCCGTTCCAGGTGCTCGCTGCCCTGCCATTCACTACAAGTACAAATTTTCAATGCGTCAATTAATTTAAAGGATTTGACTGGAACCCCATTAAAGGATTCTATGCTTTTTCAAAGAATGCAGTATTAGAACATTCCAAGGTGATTCTTTGGATATATTGGAGACGTATCAAAATGATGAGGCATATAAATTGATTTCTTTAGCGACCCGTACCAAAAATAACACTGAGAATGTGCGGAAAAACTGCGGGAATCGGAATTAGTCTAGGCATTAATCTGTGAAGTGAGGACTATCGAGTCTTATGAAAAAGGAAAATGACTTGCAGAAAGATCAGCCGGATGTGCATGACAGACCTACCGGCAAAAGCGGCACGGATAGTTTTACAATCGTGGGCATCGGGGCTTCCGCAGGCGCTCTCAAAGCCTGCCAAGGCTTCTTCACGAACCTGCCTCCCGACAGCGGAGCGGCTTTTGTGATCGTTATCCACCTGGACCCTAGCCACTCCAGCATCTTCGTGGAATTGCTGCAAAAATACACGCAGATGCCGGTGTTCGAGGCTGTAAACGGGATGACGGTTGAACCAAACTGCGTTTACGTGATCCCCCCCAATGCCGAGATCACCATCCAACATGGCAAACTGCAGTTGCATGAACAGTCTAAGCCGCGCGTTGTACACCTGGCGATTGACCTCTTTTTCCGGTCGCTCGCAGAGGATCGGGGAGAAAGCGCGGTCTGTATAATCCTCTCCGGCACCGGTACAGACGGCACTTTAGGGCTGAGAGCGGTGAAGGCGGGGCTCGGGATGGTCATCGTTCAGGACCCGGCAACAGCAGAGTATGATGGGATGCCCAGAAGCGCGGCGGATACAGGGCTTGCCGACTATATATTGCCGGTGGAAGAGATACCGGCCCAATTGCTCGCCTACATGAACGGTTTCTGCCAGAGGAAGAGCGGAGCCCCGGCAGTTCGGGAAAGCGGGCGTGATTCCCTGGGCGAGGTGCTGGATCTACTGCGGGGGCGAACCGGCCATGACTTCTCACTGTACAAGAAGGGCACCATCGGGAGGCGCATCGAGAGGCGGATGAACGTCAACCATATCGCCCGCATCACCGAGTACGTCCGCTTTTTAGAGGATAACCCCGGAGAAGCCCAGATCCTCTTCAGAGAACTCCTGATCAACGTCACCAGTTTCTTCAGAGACCCTGAAGCGTTTGCCTTTCTGAAAGAACAAGCCTTGCCGCAACTGCTTGCCGGCAAGCCGGAGGATTATACATTACGGGTGTGGGCACCGGGATGCGCCACCGGAGAAGAGGTCTATTCCCTGGCGATCGTCCTGCGCGAGTGCCTGGATGCCCTCCGGCGCGAGTTCAAGGTCCAGATTTTTGGTACTGACATGGATGACGAGGCGATTACAACGGCGCGGCGGGGCGTTTATCCGCTGAATATCAGCGCCGATATCAGCCCCGAGCGGTTAAACAGTTTTTTCATAACAGAGAACGAGACCTACAAGATCAGAAAAGACATTAGAGACGTCGCGATTTTCGCAGTCCATGACGTTTTGAAGGACCCACCGTTTGCCAAGTTGGACCTCATTTGCTGCCGCAATCTTCTCATTTATATAAAAGCTCCCCTGCAAAAGAGGCTCCTGTCCTTATTCCATCACCTGCTGCAACCGGGCGGGATTCTCCTGCTTGGCTCTGCCGAATCCTTGGGTGAGATGAATGACTATTTCACAATTGTCAATCAGAAATGGAGGATATTCCAGCGCCGGGAGTCCCCGGAACTGCCGCCAATGGCAGGGTTTTACCCCGTGCTACCCGCAAACCAGAGGGTCGGGCCAATAGCCTCCAGCATCAGGGTTCCGGATGATGATCACCTAAACATCTCTCAGATGCTGGTTCAGGAACTGATAGAACTGGTACCGCCCAGCGTAGTGATAAACGGCAAGGCGGAGATCATCTTCGTGCATGGCCGAACGGGGAAATACCTGGAACCAGCTTCCGGTCAACCTTCCTGGAACATCTTCGATATGGCCCGTGAAGGGCTGAAATATGAATTGAAGATTGCCATCCAGCAAGCGAATGCCGAGCGAACGCCAGTGGTGCGTGAAAGGATACTGGTTGTGAGTGACAGCAGTGCCGAATTCGTAAAGTTGACGGTACGGCCGATCACCGGATCCAGGTCTCTTGAGGGCCTGTTGCTGGTGATGTTTGAGGTTCAGGGACAGCTTGAGAGTCAGACCCAGGATGCACAGCCTGAACAGGCCTCAACCCCGGAACACGCTTCCATGCTAGAGCAGGAATTGAGCCAGACCAGGCAGCTTCTGCAGGCCACCGTCAAGGACATGGAAGCGTCATACCAGGAGGTGGCCTCGGCTAACGAGGAACTGCTGTCCACCAACGAGGAACTCCAGAGCAGCAATGAAGAACTGGAGACATCCAAGGAAGAGATGCAGTCTCTGTACGAGGAACTGATAACGGTCAATAGCGAGCTCCAGATCAAGCTCGATGAGCTGGCACGATCAAACAGCGACCTGAATAACTTTCTGAACAGCACCGAGATCGCTGCCATATTTTTGGACAACGAACTGAAAATCCGGCGCTTCACCCCCCTGGCAACTCAGATGTTCAAACTGCTTCCGGTTGACGTGGGACGCCCGCTCGAGCATATCGTCTCCAACCTGGCAGAGGTAAATTTGATTGAAGACGCAAGAGGGGTTCTAGACAACCTAGTTTTATTCAATAAAGAGGTACGGACAAAACAGGGTGTCTGGCATATGATGCGGATCTTGCCGTATCGGAATGAAAAATATGTGATCGATGGCGCAGTGATCACTTTCACCGACATCAATGAGCAAAAATCTGCTCTGGCCCAGGTGGAGCAGAAAATTGCAGAGGCCACGGAGTTCAACCAAAAATTACTACAATCATCGCCGCTGGGAATCATCACCTATGGCTCTTCGGGGCAGGCAGTTTATGCCAACGACGCCAGTGCAGACATTTTCGGGGCAACGAAGGAACAGATCCTGCAGTTGAATCTTAACGACTTTGAATCCTGGAAGCAGGCGGGCATCCTGGATATTGCCAAGCAGGTGCTGGAAACCGGTGTTACAGAACAAATGCAGGGATATTTCCAGAGTGTTTTCGGGAAAGATGTCTGGCTCAAATTAAGGTTCAGCCGGTTTACCTCCGGCAATGAGCCACACCTGCTTGTGATGTACGAAGATATTACCGATCACAAGCTGGCGGAGGAGTATATCATCAAGCTGAACTCGGATCTCACCAAACGCGCCCATGAACTGACCAAGATCAACAAGGAGCTCGAATCCTTCAGCTACTCAATCTCGCACGACCTGCGCGCGCCACTCAGGGCAATGAACGGATTCAGCAAGATGATCTTCGACAAGTATTATGACAGGCTCGACGAGACAGGCAGGGAATACCTTCAAATCATACGCTCCGAATGCAATCGCATGGCTGACTTGATCAATGGCATTCTTAATCTTTCCCGCCTGTCCCGCAAGGAGCTAAAGTGCGAAGAGTTGGACTTGAGCGTTATGGCTGAAACCATAACGGCTGAACTGAAAAGAAGCGCGCCGGAAAGACAGGTGGAGTTCGCCATCACTCCCGGAATCATGGCCTATGGGGATAAGGTGCTGCTCCAGTCCGTGCTGCAGAACCTCCTGGAAAACGCCTGGAAGTTTACCGGCAAGCATGACCAGGCCAGGATAGAGTTCGGTGTCACCGAACAGGAAGGCAAAAAGGCATATTTCGTCCGTGACGACGGGGCAGGATTTGACATGAAATTCGTGGACAAGCTGTTTGGTACCTTCCAGCGCATCCACGGAGCAGATGAGTTCCCAGGCAACGGCGTCGGACTGGCGATCGTGCAGCGCATCATACACCACCACGGCGGGCAGGTATGGGCTGAAGGCGAGGTTGAAAAGGGAGCGACCTTTTACTTCACTTTGGGTTAACTGGATGGAGAAATGGAAGAGAAGGGCAAAAGCACAAATTTCTTGACAGACCCTATGTGTCCTACTCCCGGCACCAATCCTCGATGACCTATAATACTATGCCCTATCTCATCTGAGAGCAAGAAATTACCAGTAATTTTACCCCGGTGTTACCCCACTTTTAACATCAGCAAGCCCTTCCGGACGATCGTCAGCAGGTAGAAGATGAAGGTGCAGAGAACGATAGTGGCGCCGCTGGCGGTGCCCCAGTAAAAGGAGAGGATCAGTCCCACCAGGCCGGAGATAAGGCTGATCACAATGGTCACGACATGATATGAGCGCATGTTGGTGCTGACATTTCGGGCGGCGGCGGCCGGCAGGATGATCAGCGAGTTGATGATCAGGATGCCCACCCATTGGATGCTGATGGTGACAATCAGAGCCAGCATGATCGAGAAGATCATCTGGATCAGGGCAATATTGACCCCCCTGCTCCTGGCCACAGAGGCATTGAAGCTGACCAGAAAAAACTTGTTGAACAGCGTGAACCACAAAACCAGAACTGCAATTAAAACAACGGCCAACATCAGGATCTCGTTGGGGGTGATGCTCAACAGGTCGCCGATCAAATACACGGAATACTTGTTAAAACCGCCGCCACGGGATAGAATAATTACTCCTAGCGCCACCGTGACCGCAAAAAAGACACCGATCACGGTATCGAGAGAGGTCTCGGTCTTCAGATAGGCCCAGGTGATCAGCCCACCCAACAGCGCCGCAAAGATCAACATCGCCCACAGCGGATTGCCCATACCCATGATGACTCCCAGCGCTATGCCTGTCAAAGCGGCATGTCCCATGGCATCAGAAAAGAAGGCCATGCGGTTGTTGACCACCATCGTTCCGGTGAGCCCAAAGACCGGGGTGATTAGCAGCACGGCCAGCAGGGCGTTCTTCATGAAAATAAAGTGCGCCCACTGAAAAGGAAGCAAATGCCCGATCAACCCGTACCAGAATTCCACTGTCTCAGGCCTCCTGATGGTAGTTAGTTACGGCTGTCTCGTGCCAGCTTTCGAAACTCGCCAAGAGTGTGCCAAAGGCTTGAACGAATAGCTTATTTTGTAATACCTCACCGGGTGAACCGGACAACAGCACGGTTTTGTTCAACAGCACGAACCGGTTGGCAAACCTGGAGGCCAAGGCCAGATCGTGGGAGACAAAGACGATGGAGAGGTCATACTGCAGGCGCAATGAGGAGATCATTTCGTAAAAAAGCTCCATCCCGCTGGCATCCATCCCTGCTACCGGCTCGTCCAACAGCAATAGATCCGGGGTGGGGTCAAGAGCGCAGGCCAGCAACACTCGCTGCAACTCCCCGCCTGACAGATTACCAATCTTACGATCGATCAGATGATCGGCCTGCACCTGTGACAGGCCGGCCAGGACCCGGTCGCGCACCCGGCGGGACCGCAGTAGCCAGATCGGCAGCCCGGTAATACAGGCTGTGTAGAAATCGAGCACACTGGTGGGCGATCCCTTGTCGAAATCAACCTTCTGGGGCACATAGCCGATCAGCGGCCGTCCCGTGCGCAGGCCCTTGGCGTCGAGAAAAGTCAGCGTACCCGTGTGTGGGATCTCCCCCAGCATCGCTCTCAGCAGCGTGGTCTTACCCGCCCCATTGGGTCCGATCAGCACAGTCAGCTCGCCACAGTGGATATGTAGATTCACATCATGCAGGAGCACGCTCCCCCCCGCTGTTACTCCGAAGTTTTCCAGCTTGGTGCAGCAGAGGTTGCACTTGGCGCCCACTAGATCAGTGCTCACGATTGACCCCCCAGAGCTTCTTTCAGAACTACCAAGTTCTGATCCATTGTCTTGATGTAGGCATCGAGATCATCAGGGCCGGTGACGGCAGGATCCAGGTAGGAGATGTTGGCGCCTGTTTCCCGGGCAATGGTTTCGGCGGCTTTGGCCGGGTATTGGGGCTCGGCAAAGACCGTCTTGATCCCTGCCTGACGCACCACTGCGATGGTCTTGGCGAGTTCCCCGGCACTGGGCTCAGAACCTGGTTCATGCTCGACAACAGCGACGATATGGAGATTGAACTCCTGGGCAAAATAGGGAAAGGCCTCATGAAAGGTGATGATGTCCCTCTGTTTGACACTATCCAGGCTCTGATGCATGCGATCTTTCAAGGCCTGCAACTTGGCCAAATAGGCAGCGGCATTCTTTCTGTAGGCGTCAGCATGTTGGGGGTCAAGAGCGGCCAGCTGCTCTGAGATGTTGGTCACCTGCTGCATGGCTAATGAGACGCTGACCCAGATGTGCGGATTGCCATCCCCGCTCTCGTCCTTGATCAGAGCAATGCCCTTACTGGCATCGACCATCTTGAGATTGGGCATCTGGGCGGTGACCTTATCCAGGAAGGATTCCATACCGGCGCCATTGATCACAAAGAAGTTGGCGCCCTCCAAATTCTTGAGGTCGTCGGTGGTCACCTGGTAATCATGCAGGCAGCCGGTGGTAGGCCTGGTCATATTGATAACCTTCACATCTGGAATATCCTTGGCGATATTCTTCGTCATGATATACATCGGGTAGAAAGAGGCGGCAATGACGGTCGGCTTCGGCTGACCAGTCTGGCCGGTGACCGCGGTGCTTTTGCAGCCGCCCACAAGCAGCTGGGCTAGCAGCATAAACAACCCCAGGGCCAACAAAGTTCCCTTGAACATGGGGCTTTTCCTCATTTCAAATCATTCCTCTCCCATTGCCACTCGGGGGCTGTTTTGCTCCTGGCCTGCATTTCGTACAGTAACCCTTGACCTCGAAATTATGGTCGGCAACTGCAAAGCCGCTCTTTTCGGCCAGTTCCCTAACTTCCCTATTCATGGGGCAGAAATCTATGGCCACCCTTTGCCGGCAGCCCAGGCAGACCAGATGATGGTGGTGGCTGGTATTTAGCTCATAGTGGCGGCCATCCCCCACCGAATCCAAGCACTTCAGCAAGCCTAGTTCACATAGGGTATTGAGGTTGCGGTAGACCGTCCCCGCCGAGATATTGGGCTGCTTTACCCGGGCCAAGCCGACGATCTCCTCAGCAGTCATGGTATGCGCCTGGGATTCATGAAGGATGTCCAGGATCAGGCTGCGCTGGGGAGTGACCTTGCAGCCGTGGGACTGCAGTTCTTTGTCGTATGATTGCAACAATACTCACCCCTAAATAGTATTCGTTACTATTTAATAATATGATACATTTAGCTCCTTTTGTAAAGGGACCATTAAAAATTAACTTTCATCATCTTTCCGGCGGCAAATTTGTTCTATCTGGTGATGAAGGAGAGAGAGGTTCTAGTCGGAGAAACATTGGATGGCAACACCGGAGAATGGTCGCCCGCTTGACAGGCTGCTTCAAATCTAAAAGAGGTTTCGCCAGGTGAGGCGCTCCCGTTCAGGGATATGTTTGATCAGGTTCAGGGCTTCCCCGGCCTCCGCCCTGGCGTTGACCTCATCCCGGGTCTCGATAAACTCCTGGAGCCGGATCAGCCTCATCTCCAGGTTGTCCAGTTCCAGATGGTCGGTAAACAGCGCCCAGTTGTTGTTCACGCTGTTCCAGCGTTTTTCAAAATCATTGTACTTGCTTTCGCTCCTCTGCCAGTCCCGCTGTTCAACCGCCTGCTGCACCTGCTGCAACCGGGAGGCCAACTCCTCCGAGGACCGGTCCAGATAACGCTGGGTAAGAATCCCGCCGGTGGTGATGATGGCCACGATCACCAGGACGAGCAGCCATCCGCTCCACTTGCGCATCAGGCATCATCCCCCTCCCCGCGCAGGTGCCAATCGATCTGCCCCTGGGTGGTCAGCTGGGCGAAGAAGACGTCCCGCAGATCAGGAATTTGTTGGGTTCTGGCCTGGGCAAGCAGGGTCTCCAGGGTTATACCGGTCAGTTTCAAATTGGCCAAGTTCACGTTACCGTCCACGATCAAAGTCACCGGAAACAGCGGCTGCGCCACGGCTCGCCCGAGGTCTCTGGCAGTGGGGGGCACCACATCGGCCTTGGGGATCACGCTGAGGCTGCCGTTGTTCTCCAGCACCGCAAAGGCGATATCGGAAACGTTCGGGTATTCCTTGTTCCTCAGTTGCTCCAACAGATCGTGCAGGTTCATCCGCAGCCGCTGCATGACTTCCGGAAGCAGTTTGCCGTTGTTGATCAGCACAGTGGGGGTGCCGCAGACCAGCGCCCGCAACCGCTCGCTTTTGAGGACCAGCAGTGATATGCAAACCTCGACGGCCAGCAGCACTAGGATGCCGATGATGCCGTTGGTGAGCGGAATGCCGGTATTGCTCATCGGCAGGACGGCCAGTTCGGCGATGACAATGGTAATCACCAACTCGAAGGGCTGCAGCTGGCCGATCTGCCGCTTGCCCATCAACCGCATCACGATTACCAGAAGAAGATAGAGCACCAGGGCCCTGACAGCGATTAGCAGCATGTCGAACATCTCCCTCGCAGCATTTCGATTCATATTTTATCCATTGCCCGGGAAAACAATCCCTGCGAACCGCCGCTGAGGCTGCCTAAAAGACCGATAAAAAAACCAGGCTGTCCGGCCTGGCCCACACGAAGACAGAATCCTGTT
>JBEKKU010000005.1:0-42195 GCA_050010575.1 Thermacetogeniaceae bacterium
GATCAGGCTATCCAGGGCATCGTTGATCCCCCGGAGGATCTTCCGGTAGACCCCCTTCGAACGGTCCGGGTTGGCCCGCTTCGCCAGATCGCCCTCCCGGGCGAGCCCGATCACCACGCCGACCTCGTCCACCAGGACGCCGATCTCGTCGATGCAGCTGTTCAGGTTGTTCTTGATATTATTGAAGTCACCCTTGTATTCCTCGGTGATCTTCTCCGGGACATCCCCCTTGCCGATGCGGTCTATGTAATCAGCGGCCATGTTTAGCGGATTGATCAGGGCATCCAGCATCTCATTGATGCCACCCACCAGCAGTTGGTAATCCCCCTCGGCCCGAACATCGGCTCTGGCTGACAGATTGCCGGCCTTGGCCTTTCCCACCAGGTCCTGGACCGCCTGTAAGACTAGCTTCTGGCCGGTCCGGTCGACGATCGTCTCAATGGCGCCGGTGATATTGCCCTTGGAGTCATAGGTAGGGGTGGGCATATACTCGAAGAAATACTTTCTATCCTTGATTGTCGCCCATGTCTCAATGTGGGAAGAATCGCCGGTAGCAAGAGCGTTCTCCACGCCGCTAATCTCTGATTTGATCAGCGATGTAACCAGGGCGCCCTCCAGATGTTCCTTTCTCTTACCTACCAGTTCTGCAAAGGAATCGTTCCCATAAACAACTTTCCGATTCTTGTCTACCACGAATACGGGCGTTTGAAGCATTTCCAACACCGATAGGTCTTTCTTGCTGCCCTTGACAGTGGCTTCCGTGGCACTGTTCGTTTCCATCTAAGCACTCTCCTCTTCGTCGAAAAGTAGTTTATTGGCGTTTAACAGAATCTTTACCTGCTCCCCGACCTTGCCCATGCCCTGGATAAACTTATTGTTCTTCCCCTTCCTCATCTTTGGAGGGGGTTCGATCTCACTTTTTTGGATGTCCAGCACCTCCAGCACCCGGTCGACGATCAGCCCGACCGGCTGCTCGTCGATGTTGATCACAATGATGCAGGTGCGGTCATCATAAGGGCGCTCTTCGATACCAAAACGCAGCCGCACGTCCATAACCGGGATCACCTTACCCCGCAGGTTGATCACCCCCTTGACATAAAGAGGCATGTCTGGGACTTCTGTGACGTTCTGAATGCCGATAATCTCCGTCACATATCTGATCTCAATGCCAAAATCCTCTTTATTGAGGACAAATGTCAAATATTTATCCTCTTGAGTATCTTCGTTTTCCTCTTCTTCATCTTCCAGCAGATCTGCCTCGAGCTTCTCCCTTTCACTCATCTATCCCGCCTCCGTAATTAATGTACTTTTCTATGAAGTTACGAAGCGTTCTTTTCGATCGAGCTGACGAGATCGGCAATATCCATAATCATGCCAACCTCACCATCCCCCATGATCGCGCAGCCGGAAATGCCCCGTACCCGTTTCAGATAAGCAGGCAGCCCTTTGATCACGATCTGCTGCTGGCCGATCAGTTCATCTACGAAAAGGCAGCATTTATTGTCATTACTGTCCACGTAGATGAGTATTCCTTCAGTCAAGTCTTTGTACTTTGGATCTATGTGGTACAGCTCGTGCAACCTGGCGACGGGCAGTAGTTCTCCCCGGATGCGTACAATTTCCAGATTGTCAGGCGTGCAGGTGATCTGATCTGACTTAGGCCGGAACGACTCCTTGATGGAACTGATCGGGATTATGTAACGATTGTGGCCAACCCTGATCACCATTCCTTCAATGATGGCAAGAGTGAGCGGGATCCGAACGGCGAACATCGTCCCAATGCCGGGTTTACTGCGGATATTCAGTTTACCTCGCAGTTTTTCTATATTTCGCCTTACCACATCCATGCCCACACCACGCCCCGAAATGTTGGAGACCTGTTCCGCCGTTGAGAAACCGGGTTCAAAGATCAGGCGCCAGACATCTTCATCCTTCATATCCCGGTCTTCTTCTCTGATCAGCCCTTTTTCCACTCCCTTTCGGAAAATCTTTTCACGGTTCAGCCCACCACCGTCATCCTCGACCGTAATCCATACCTCTCCTGCCGAGTGCTTGGCTTCAATGGTAACCTTGCCGGTTTCCGGCTTGCCTGCGAGCCTGCGCTCGGCGACGCTTTCAATTCCGTGATCAACAGCGTTTCTGATCAGATGTACTAAGGGATCAGAGATCTGCTCGATGATCGTCTTGTCCACTTCCGTATCTTCACCGATGATCTCCAGTTCTACCTGTTTATTCGCCTTGTTGGCAAGATCACGGACCAGGCGCAGCATTCTGCGGAATACTCCGGCCAGAGGGATCATGCGCATGGACATGGCCACTTCCTGGATCTCTCTGGAGATCTTGTCCAGCTGCAGAAATGCCTTGCCAAAACGGGCATCCTGCGAAATATCGACCGTCTCGTCGTTAGTCACCATTGCCTCGGCGATCACTAATTCACCGACCAGATCCAGCAGCTTATCCAGTTTCTCGATATCCACTCTGATCACTTGTTGTACATTACTCGACGCTGGTTGCTTGGGGAGTATACTCGAATCAACGATCCCCGGATCCTCTATCCTGGCATCAGGCAGTACTTTATCAGTTGCAGATTTTACAGCCCGATCTTGGGCCGCTGCAACCGGTTTATATTCTTGGCTTTGTAGTAAAAAGTTGGAGGCGCTATAATTTAGGCCAGTCAGGTCCTGTTCCTGTGATGAAGCAGTTTCTTCATGTTCGGACTCTAACTCTGCAGTAATTTTCTCCAAGCTGCCGATCAATTGCTGAAAATTGGGGATTGCTTGATTAACTCCGCTTGTTGTACCGAGGACTTTATTGCTGATGGCATCAAGAACGCTCAATAAAACTGGCATCGTTGCCTGATCACAGACCTGTTTCCGTTCTCGAATAATGCCCAGGACGTTTTCAGCCAGGTGGCTCAGGTTTTCAATGTCACCGTATCCGAAGAAACCGGCATTTCCCTTAATACTGTGAAACGCTCTAAAAACCTGGGAGGAGAGTTCAGCGTTGGCGGTTTTTTCTAGGCTCAGCAGGGCCATTTCCGCTTCTTCACAGAGTTCCTGAGTTTCTTCGGCAAAACGCCGGGCCATCTCCGGTGTTATGGTCAGAACCATTCCTGTAAGATCCAGGGGTTCCGCAAGCCCGTCGGGTTCAACGCTCTCTATCAGCTGTTTAACCGTGGCCGTAACCGGGGCATCCATACTCTCGATCTGTTTGTATTCCTCTTCTTGTTCAGGCCCGGTCTCCTGTGCTGAACTGTCGGCGCCAGGGCTTAAAATCCCAGGGCCTGCAACATCCAGTTCAGCAGGTGGATTGATGGCATTTCTAAGATCATTGATGATAAACCCCGCTTCAACTTCAAAACCATCGTCAGTGAGCTGGCGCTCAACAGTATCCAGGATGTTTCTGATCAGATCGCTGGTACGGCAGAGCAGATCGACGTGTTCCGTTTTTATGTACGCCTTATTTTTGCGCAGGATGTCCAGCAGCGTTTCTGCCTCGTGAGTGACACTGATGATTGTCTGCAGATCTAAAAAGGCGGCTGTTCCTTTAAGGGAGTGAAAAAGACGAAAAACCTCGTTTAAAATCTCCTCGTCCACCACCCCGGAGTCGGTTGCAGTCCTTTCCATGTCTATGATGCGAGGCTCAACGCTGTCCAGCAGCTCGCGGCTCTCGGTTACAAAGTCCTTGACCATTTCCAGCCTTTCTTCAAGGTCGCTGTCCAATTGTTTCCCCCCGTGCACGGAACTTTGTTTTCATCGATTTTCATTAAATGAGGCTGGAATATAGCTGCTCTGAGGCCTGAGATTCAGTGATAGAGAACCCTGCATTTATATCGGTCTGCTTTTAGGAACTCTTTAGCGTCAAACATCCTCTCTGGGTCTTTGCCTTTTTCCAGACCATTGCTATTCTTGAATGTACAAATTGAACAGCGTTTATGCTTATCAGAAATAGGGAGTGCTGCTGGAATCTGAGGAAAATATCGACATGAATATTCAAAATATTCTATAAATAGCAATTTATTGACAATTTATATCATTAGTATTAATATAACAGGAGGAAAACTACTTTTCAATAAATAGACGGTAAAATAGTGAGTCTAGCTAGATATGTTTAATTAAGGAATTTATTTATCCAAACATTATGCTAAAACTTATGAAGCAGTTGAGATAAAAGCAACGGATAATTTTTTTAATATTTTTTGAACTGGTGGATTGGGTATGGAAGGGCAAGTTTTGACGCAAGAGGAACTTAATTTACTATTGGAAGGAGTTTCTTCTGACGGCGTTAATGGCGTTAATGGCGTTAATGCTGATATGTCAGAAATTGAAGATTTTACGCTGTCTTTAAGCGGTAGAGAAACATTGGTAAGAATAGTCGATATTTCCATGAAAAAGTCAGCCGAGTCTCTATCGCAGTTGATAAAAAGACCGGTTAGAAGCAATATTCCGATTATTTCGGAAACAACCTGGGACAGAATTGTAAAAGAGGGCATTATCTCATCGGAGCGCATTGTCACAAAAGTGAGTTTCATAGAGGGACTCCAGCATGATAACCTCCTGGTGATAAAAGTTAAAGATGCGGAAGTCATCGTCGATCTGATGATGGGAGGCAAAGGCCGGGTTATAACCGGAGAGTTAGACGAATTGAGAATGAGCGCGGTCGGAGAGGCCATGAATCAGATGATGGGAACGTCAGCAACGGCGCTGGCGGATATATTTGATAAAAAAGTGATTATTTCCACACCGACGATAAAAATAGTAAATGACGAGAAACAACTGTTCTCCAGTTATCGGAATGAAAAAATAATACTGGTCCGGATAGCATTTTCCATGGACCTAGATGAGAATGTGCAAACGGAGATCTGTCAAGTTATACCGATCACGAATGCTCTGGAAATGATCAAAAGAGCTAAAAATGAAGCGACTCTCATCCCTGACCAAGCACCAGAACCCTTGAAACCGCTGAAGACCGCCAGGGAACATACGGAAAAAACGGTGGCTGCGCAACCGGTTCAATTTCTTCCCTTGGAAACGAGTGTGACTATGAAGAACGATCCCGTAAGACAGGCGGAGTATAACAAATTGGAATTGATCTATGACGTTCCCTTGCAGTTTACTGTGGAACTGGGAAGAACCGAAAAGTCATTAAAAGAAATTTTAGAATTAGGACCAGGCTCGGTCATCGGATTGGAGAAACTGGCAGGAGAATCCTTGGATATCTTAGTAAATGGCAAGTATATTGCAAAAGGTGAAGTTATTGTCATTGATGAAAACTACGGAGTCAGGATAAAGGAAATTCTCAATTGTGAAGAGAGATTTGGCAGCATTAAGACCCGCGGGTAATGGGAAGGGGGCATCCTCTTTTTGGGCAAAAGGGTATTGATCATAGATGATGCCAAATTCATGCGTGCGATGATCAAGGATATTCTTATCGGCGGAGGCTATGAAGTAGCTGGTGAGGCTGAGAATGGAATAGAGGCTATCAGGCTTTATAAAGAATTGCAACCGGATGTGGCGACGATGGACATCACCATGCCGGAGATGAATGGTATTGATGCCTTGAAGGAGATTCGAAAGATTGATGCCAACGCCAAGGTTGTCATGTGTACTGCGATGGGCCAAAAATCCCTAGTGATAGAAGCGGTCCAATCTGGAGCAAGTGATTTTATCGTCAAGCCGTTTCAGCCGGAGCGTATCTTACAGACCCTCGCCAAAGTATTGGGTATTTAACTGGATTCGCTACTAAGGCAGTGATGAACGAAGGCAGTGATGAATGAAGTGAAAGTAAAACGTTTTTACGGAGATAATATGCCCGATCTCCTGGGCAAGGTCAAGTCTGAATTAGGTAGCGAGGCTATCATTATTCAGTCACGCAAGGTGCGGCAAGGCGGTATTTTTGGGCTCTTCGGCCCGTCTCTATTAGAGGTCATCGCTGCCGCAGACAACGATAGCCGTAAAGCGCTGGTTGACAGCGACCAAGATGGTAGGCTCGAACAACTTCGTCTGATCCAAAATGATGCTGTTTCCAGGCAGGTATCTGAACTCAAAAAGATACTTGAAAAGAATATGCCCGCCCCATCATATAGCAAACCCCGCCGAGTATTCCCCGGTTGCTTTGAGCAGATCTTCCAAGTCCTATTATCTAACGATGTTGGTGAAGGTACAGCCAGAGAGATCATCGATCGCGCCATGTATACAATCAATCAGTCCCGGTGGCAGGATCTGGCGACGATCAAGGCTGATGTCCTGGAAATTATCACCGATTACTTTAAAGAATATATCAGTACAGCAAGCGAAGAGAAAGAGCGCATCGCTTTGGTCGGTCCCACCGGGGTTGGCAAGACGACAACGTTGGCCAAACTGGCTGCCATCGCTTCGGTCTTAAAAGAGAAAAAAGTGGCCCTGATCACCATAGACACTTTTCGAATTGCCGCTTTAGACCAGTTAAGAACGTATGCGGACATTATTTCTGTGTCCATGGATGTGGCTCATACTCCAAAGGAGCTTAAAAGCTTACTGGACAAGCATCAGGATAAGGATCTGGTACTGGTGGATACTGCCGGAAGAAGTCCTTTTAACAAGTTACAAATAGCTGAAATCAAGGGTTTTTTAGATGCTTGCCCGGAATTGAAAATTTATCTGGTTTTAAACGTGGCCACCAATCAGAAGGACTTGAATGAGATCATTTTAAGCTTTGAGAAATTCTCGATCGCTAAACTGATCTTTACAAAGCTCGACGAAACTCATCGGTATGGAACAATATTAAATATTGTTACAGGCTTTAAAAAAGAATTGGCGTATGTTACCACCGGACAGAATGTGCCCGACGATATTGAAATTCCCATCCCCTTAAATATTGCACAACTAGTATTGCGGGAGGGATGACAGTGTTAGACCAGGCTGAAAACCTTAGATTGATGGTCAGGTCTATCCATAAAAAAATGGAGGATGAACTGTTTCATTCCTTACCCAGGCGTTGCCGGGTTATAGCTATCACCAGCGGCAAGGGAGGGGTTGGCAAGACTAATATCGCCCTGGGGCTGGCGATTACGCTTGCTAAGGCCAGCTACCGTGTCATGCTGATGGACGGGGATATGGGACTGGCAAACGTAGATGTAATTCTGGGTATGTACGGGAAGTACAATCTATCACATGTGATCAAAGGTGAAAAATCACTGCAGGAAATTATTATAGATGGTCCTCATGGGCTAAAAATTATCCCGGGAGGTTCCGGAATTTACGAATTGGCTAATGCTGATTCCCAGACTTTGCTAAGGATCTTGAAGGATGTCAATATATTAGATCAGCAGATGGACTTTTTTTTTATTGATACCGGTGCTGGAGTATCAAACCAAGTCATGACATTCCTGCTCTCTGCCCAGGAGATATTGCTGGTAACAACACCTGAACCGACCGCTATCACTGATGCCTATAGCCTGATCAAGCTTTATCACCAACATCATGGCGGGGGACAATTAAAAATTATTGTCAACATGATCGGCGATAAACAGGATGGCTATCTTGCGGCCAAAAGATTGCAAAATGCAGTTCGTTCTTTCTTGCATGTCGAGTTGGTGATCCTCGGTTACGTAGCACAGGACGTGGCGGTGCAAAATGCGGTCAGTAACCATGAATCATATGTACTGGCCTCTCCATATACCCAGGCTTCGATGGACACGATCAGGCTCGCCTCTGAGCTGGGCGACCTTCCGATCGAGCCCCCCGCTGGCGTGAAAAACTTTTTTAGTTACGTTGTTTCCAATCTGAAGTCAACTGAGAATAGAGCAAATAAAAAGTGAAACTAACCTGGGAGAAAGGAGAACAATGATGAATGAAGAATGATCCTAATAGTGCAATTATCGACAAATTACTTAGCTATATCCAAAATATACCAGGATTCTTTAACAGTTTTGATAAAAACAAGAAAACGTTGTTTATCAGTGGCCTTGCCTTTATTTTATTGGTCATCACTGTCTTGACAGTATTCGTCACCAATCCACGCTATACGCCGCTCTATACCAATCTTGATACCCAGGATGCGGCGTCGATCGCGCAATACTTGAAGGATAAAAAAATACCCTATCAGATAGCAGATGAGGGAAATACCATTCTCGTTCCAGATGCTCAGAAATACCAGGTAAGGCTTGATCTGGCAAATAACAATCTGCCAAAGGGCAATATAGTCGGTTTTGAAACCTTTGATCAAAATCATTTCGGTGAGACCGAAAGTGAACAAAAAATCAGGTATAACGTTGCCCTGCAGGGTGAATTGGAGAGGACTATCGGCAAGATTGACGGGGTGGCAGACGTTCGGGTTCATATAGTCAGTCCGGACCAGTCCCTCTTCGTACAGGACAACAAAGATGCCACCGCCTCCGTTCTTTTAAAACTCAAGCCAGGGTATAGCCTGCAGGATTCTCAGGTGTTGGGCGTCGCCCGCCTGGTTGCCAGCGGCGTGGAGGGCCTGAAGCCCGAAAACGTAAGTATCATTGATGCTACCGGCAATATTCTTTCGGATAACCTGGGCACTGGAGCGAAAATAGCTCTTTCCTCCGACCAGTTGAAGATCAAACAGGATTACGACAACCAACTGCAGTCCTCGATCCAGTCGATGCTGGAGCGTGTTGCAGGACCAGGAAAAGTCATCGTTAGGGCCAACACTGCCTTAAACTTTGATCAGGTGGAAATAAACGATCAAACTTATGGTGACAAACAGGTTCGCAACGATCATACCATCCAGGAAACTGATACTAATGCCGCGCAGCAAGGGGCTCCGGGCACTTCCTCCAATATTCCTAGTTATCAACAGGTTAACGGCCAGAACAACAATCAGACTCAAAAGGTTGATAAAACAACAAATTATGAAATAAACACCCAGACTGAGCACCGGATCGTTGCTCCGGGTCAGATCAAGCAAATTTCTTTATCCGTTATTCTGGATCAGGACAACCTCGACCCGCAGCAGCAAAAACAGATCGAGGAGATGGTGATCGCCGCTGCAGGGGTCAATACGGCCAGGGGCGATAAAATTACCGTTGCCGCCATGAAATTCAACAACGATCTGGCAGTGCAGACAGCAGCCCAGATGAATGCAGATAATATACATCGCGAGTTGTTTACAGCCTTATATGCTATTTTAGGATTTATACTGATCCTGCTGGTGTTGAGCTACCTAAATAAAGCCATTCAGGCATGGAGAGCGCCGGTGTATACAGGTCCTGGCGCCATCACAGATCTGTTGGCATCAACCCAACCAACAACAGCAGCGGAAACAAACATGGAAGAGCTTAAAAAGAATAAGGATCAGGTAATAGAAAAGTTGCGTAAACTGGTCAGGAATAATCCGGATGAGACAGTTGAAGTTCTGAGGTCTTGGCTTGCCAGCGAATAGAGGAGAGGGAGGGCTATGAAGAATACGTTGACTGGGAGACAGAAGGCCGCAGTATTGATGCTTTCCCTAGGAGAAGAAATATCCTCTAAAATCATCGAGAAGTTGGATGAAAATGAGATCGAGCAGCTTTTTTTGGAGATCGCCAACCTCGGGAAGGTATCACAGGACACGACAGAACAGGTCTCTCAAGAATTTTATGATATGTGTCTGGTCAGTGATTACATCAATCAGGGAGGGGTAGCTTATGCCCGTGACCTGCTGGAAAAAGCTTTAGGCCCGGAGAAGGCAGAGGGCATAATTAAAAATTTAACAGCCTCGCTGCGAGTGCGGCCATTTGATTTTGCTCGCAAGGCTGATGCTGCCCAGTTGTTGAACTTCATTCAGGGGGAACACCCGCAAACGATAGCCCTGATTTTAGCCCACCTGGACCCGGACCAGACAGCGCGCATCTTTTCAGGACTTCCCCCAGACAAGCAGGAAGAAGTCGCTTATCGCATGGCCACTATTGATGGCACGTCACCGGGGATCATCAGCGAGGTTGAGGGCATCCTGGAAAAACAACTATCCACTGTGGTGTCAAGAAGTTACACCAGCGCCGGAGGATTAAAACCGGTGGCCGAGATCCTTAACCGGGTGGACCGGGCAACAGAGAAAAAGATTATTGAAGGCTTTGAAGATCGGGACCCGGAACTGGCAGAACAAGTGAAAAAGTTGCTGTTTGTGTTTGAAGACATAATGCAACTCGACGATCGCTACGTGCAGATCATCTTACGCGAGGTTGACACTCATGATTTGGCTATGGCCCTTAAGGGAGCCTCAGAAAGTGTGTATCAGAAGATAGCTAATAATATTTCCAAGCGCGCTGCCGAAAATCTGAAGGATGAGATCGGCTATCTCGGCCCGGTCAGAATTAAAGATGTGGAGGAGGCTCAACAAAAAATCGTATCGGTTATTCGTAGATTAGAGGAACAGGGCCAGGTGATCATCTTTAGGGGCGAAGAGAACCAGATTATCGCCTAAATATTAAAATATACACGCTGGAAAGGAGGTGATCTGATGGTCAGGGGATTATATACTGCCGCCAAGGGAATGATGGTCGCACAGGTGAATGTCGATGTTGCCTCTCAGAACATGGCCAATGTGAATACTCCGGGCTACCGCAAGGATGATACCTTGGTTTCGGCTTTCCCAAGCATGCTTTTGGCCAGACTCGACGGCAACGGTACGGCAACAATCGGTCAGACGGCAACGGGTAGCGCTCTGGATGGCATCTACACATCATTTGAAGAGGGGGCAGTGCACGAAACAGGGGACCCATTAAACATGGCCGTGAGCGGTAATGCTTTTTTCACCGTAAAGGGCCCGCAAGGACAGTTGTTTTTCACCAGAAATGGAGACTTCCAGTTAAACCTGAACAAGCAGTTGATAACCAGTACAGGAGACTCTGTTGTAGGGGATCTGAATGGACAGGCCGAGGAGATCTTTGCTCCCGACGGCAAGTTGAGCGTGGCTAGCGACGGTACCTTGAGCGGTGCCACTGATAGTCAGGGAAGAGCGATCGCCAAGCTTTATTTGACAGCCAAGCCGGCTGGCGCAACCTGGTTAAAAGCTGGCAGTTCTCTCTTTTCCGGTTCCTCTGCGAGCCCGGCGCCAGGCTATGCGGTGAGGCAGGGGGCCAGCGAAGATTCCAACGTGAATGCGGTCGCAGAAATGGTCAAAATGCTTGACTCCATGAGGGCATACGAAGCCAATGCCAAGGTGATTCAAGTAACAGACAGCACACTGGAAAAGGCGGTGAGCAGTATCGGGAACGTTTAATCTTGAGGCTGGACCCACTTGGGGAGCCTCCTGAGCACCGATTCGAAGGACGTGCTCAAAAAACAAAGCCATTTAAGGAGGTTTTTAGATGTTGCGGTCTCTTTTAACTGCTGCATCAGGGATGATGGCACAGCAGTTCAATGTGGATACGATATCCAACAATCTGGCCAATGCCAACACCACGGGTTTTAAAAAGATCAGGCCGGAATTTCAAGATTTGCTCTATCTGAACATCCAGCAACCGGTCACTTCCCAACAGGGGGGACAGAGTGCCGCTAGCGCCCCGTCGGGATTGTTTATCGGTCTGGGTGTCAGGGATTCTGGTTCGCAAACGATCTTTTCGCAGGGCAACCTGGAATCTACCAGTAACCCCCTCGACGTGGGCATTTCGGGCCCCGGCTTTTTTACGGTCAGTCCGGACAGTAGCGGCAGCACCAAGTTCTATACCAGGGACGGCAGCTTCAAGCTCGACGCCAGCAGCAATCTGGTAACCAGCGATGGTTATCATGTCTTGGACGACAGCGGGGCGGCCATCCAGGTTAGCAGCAGCAGTTCCGGCAGTTCTAGTAGTTCCAGTGTCGATACCAGCAGCATCACCATAGGCAGTGATGGCACGATCGGCTCTCAGAAACTGGGAGTTGCGGAGTTTGCCAACCCTGGCGGGCTTGAACACGTTGGTCACAATCTTTATCAGGCGACGGCGACGTCCGGTGATCCTACAACCCAGCAGAGTGGCAGCACCCCAGATTATACGATCGAACAGGATTATCTGGAATCGTCAAACGTGCAGGCAGTGGAAGAGATGGTCAACCTGATCACCGCACAGCGTGCATACGAGTTGAACTCCAAGGCGGTCACGGCCTCAGATCAGATGCTCAGCATGGCCAATAATTTACGGGGTTCTTGATATGCAGGTAACTAATGTGAGCGCTAAACAGGATCTGACCGGCACCGACACCCGGCTCAGGAACGCCTGCCAGCAAGTGGAGTCCTTTTTTTGGAATCAGTTGCTGGCAGCGATGGATCAAACTATTCCGGATGATGGAGTGCTGGGCGCTAGCTTTGCCAAGGATGTCTGGCAGGACATGCAAAACCAGCAGTACGCTCTCCTGTTGGCCCAGCAAAATTCCGGCAACAGCCTGAGCGATGTTCTGTATCAACAGCTGAGCAGCCAGCAGCAGGTTGTTAAAAACAACAACAGCATTGCTCCATTGGTTGGTTCATGAATTGATTTTCGAAGGCGGTACCGGGAAGAGGGTTGGCCATGTCTGTCAAGGGCACCGATCTCCAGACTCTGATCTGGAGGGCCCCGGAGGCGGGGAAGATCCAGCAAGCCCAGAAGACGGGAGAGTCTGCTCAGCAGCAAAACTTTGCTGTGTCATTAACAAAGCAGGCTGAACTGGCTGGTAGTGCCGTCCAAAATCTTCCTAAACCCGAGCAAGGGAAAGTCAACAGTGATGAATCAAAGAAAGAAAAGCAGGAACTAAGCAAACGGGATGATGAGGAAAAGGACGAAGAAAGTGCGGACGAGATGATGGTCACATCAGGCCACATCATTGATTACAGGATCTAGCACTTGACAACGGCCCAAAGGGGGTTGATACGGTGTCATCCGGAAACTCGGTTCTAAATGTAGTAGAAAGGGCCATGGATATCAACTGGTTCCGCCAGCAGTTGATCGCTAACAATCTCGCCAATGTCGATACTCCTCAGTATAAAAGACAGGACATCGATTTTCAAAAGACGCTGGCCAATGCCCTCAGCGGCGACGGACAGCCTGTCTTTATCGATTCGTCCAACACCAGCAGTGCCGAGAATGGGAACAATGTTGACCTGGAAAGCGAGTTGACCCAGCAGGCCATGAATGTGTTGCAGTATAACGCCCTGGCCAGGATCGAGAGCGACCAGTTAGGCATGCTCAGAACAGCTATTACAGAAGGGAAGTAATAGATCGTGGGATTGTTTACCGGAATGGAGATTAGCGGTAGTGGCCTCACAGCCCAGAGGCTGCGCATGGATATCATATCAAATAATATTGCCAATGCAGGTACCACCAGATCCGGAAATATCGATGCTAATGGCAGGCCATTGCCATATCGCAGGGAATTCCCCGTTTTTGCAGCCGTAGCTTTCAACCAGTTGTTACAAAGTGCGGAGAGCAACACGGCAAGCAGCGCTGTTCCCGGGGTCAGGGTTACGGCCATTGCTGAAGACAACAGCCCCTTCCCGATGGTCTATAACCCGAACCACCCCGATGCCAACGCTCAGGGATACGTGCAAATGCCCAACGTCAATACGGCACAGGAGATGGTAGACATGATCGATGCCAGCCGCTCGTATGAGGCCAATATATCAGCGCTGAACGCATCGAAAGAAATGTGTACCCATGCCTTGGATATAGGAAAATAATCAATTAAGAGGAGGCGTGCCGCCTTGGAAATCCAATTAGTACCGCTTTTATCCCCTACGCCTACGACGACGTCGCAGCAAAGCCCGGCACAAGATGGGATCAATTCCTTTAAAGACCTACTGGATCAAGCTTTGCAAGGAGTGGACGCACTGCAAAAAAATGCGGAGCAGACGGCAGCTAATGTCGCTACCGGAAACGCCAGCAGTTTCCACGAGGCGATAATTGCCGGCGAAAAGGCGTCATTGGCTCTGTTGCTCACGACGCAAGTTCAAAATAAAATAGTCGATGCCTATAACGAAATAATGCGTATGCAATTGTAATCAGGCATTTCTTGTTTACAGGCACACCGGGGTGGTGGTTACTGTTGGTAGAGATTCTATCTCAATCCGAAATAGACATGCTGATCAGGGCTATACAGTCTGGCGAAGCAACTGAAGAAACGCTGCAAGAGCAACCAAAGCAGAAGATCAGGCCGTATGATTTCCGTAACCCTGATAAGTTCTCCAAAGAACAGATCAATACTTTTCAGGTTATTTACGATAACTATGCGAGATTGGTCAGTACTTTTTTGTCTGTCAACCTGAGATCCAATTTTCATGTCGCCCTATTGTCTATTGAGCAAGTAAGCTATGGGGAATTTATTATTTCGCTCTTGGATCCGTCTATTAGCATCCTGTTTAATATGGATCCGATGGAAGGGACCGCTATCTTTGAGATTTCTCCCGAGGTAATGTTCGCCCTGCTGGAAAGACTGATGGGGGGAAGGGGACAAAAGACGACGCATCTGTTCCGGTCGTTGACGGAGATCGAACGCACCCTGATCGAGAATTTATGCCAGGAGATACTCGATCTCTCCTGCACGGCCTGGAGCAACATCATAAACTTTCACCCTAAAATTGAACATATCGAAACTAATCCCCAGTTTGTGCAGGTAGTTGCTCCTACCGAAACTGTCTTGCTCGTTTCGCTGGAACTAAAAATTGATAATGTGAGTGGAGTGCTGCAGTTCATTTTCCCCTATATTGTGCTCGAGCCGATTTTGGACAAGTTCAGCACCAAGCACTGGTTTGCAAAAACTTCTAAAGTTCCTGGCAGTGATTACCGTAATAATATCAGGATGCAGATCAATTCAGTCCGGATACCTGTCAGCGTTATTCTCGGTGACGCCACGGTCACAGTTCGCGAGCTGATGGAACTCCAAAGTGGAGATGTCGTTATGCTAAATAGGAAAAAAGACCAGCAACTGGATGTCTGGATTGGTGGTTCTAAAAAATATCTGGCCTCTCCCGGTCTCCATGATCATCAACTGGCTGTAAAAATTACGAGTCTCCCAGAAGAAGAAACAGAGAATGCCAATGATCTTGATGGCTAGAGTGCACTGGAGAGCCAGCTTTATTGTATGGGAAGGACCGGCCACAAAAGCCAACAGGATGAGAGTCAGCACTTATTCAATATGAGAGCGTACAGAAGAGTCGCCACAGGCGTTGGTCTGCCAGTCAACCGCAGAAAGCATAGCTCTACCTGCACTCTTCTGTTGATTTTGCTTGTTATTTTCATAGCCTTGGAGATTATGCAGGATCTATCGTACCCGCAGTTTTCGTTGGAATTACCGGCATTGCCTATAAAGTCCATAGTGGGCCGGATCGATGCCCAGCGGCAATTAATTGGTATGTCCGTGTCCGTGATCAACAGTGATGGGAAATACCTGTTAGATCCTGCAAGAGACAGCTGGGCCGACAGCGATACCAGCATCAAACTTCATGCAGTAAACATTGCTGCTACGAGCGACCACTATACATACAGATGGCAGATACCATTGGGCTTTATACTGCCAACTGGTGCTTACAAGCTGGTGGTGACCGTGCGACAGTGGCCAAATTTAGTGTTCAAGAAAGTCCTGCCTGTGAACATCTTGGAAGAAGCAGACGCCAATATGCTGCTGAACAGCGTTAAATATCTGGCATCTTCAGAATTGCAGGGGCGTGCCCCCGGGCAGGATGGAGGCAATATGGCAGCGCAGTTTATAGCCAATCAGTTTCAAGCTTATGGCCTGCGGCCTGGAGGCATGGACGGCTGGTACCAGCCTGTTAAGTGTTATCTTTTCAAGCTCATTTACTTGAATCTCAGATGGGTACCCGTGCTAGCTCCAAATAGCCCGATACCGTCGGAGAATGTGATTGGAATAGTGCCGGGCAGAAGCAAGCAGGCGATTATCGTCTCAGCTCACTATGACCACCTGGGTGTCTACGACGGCGCTACTTATTACGGCGCCAACGACAATGCGTCGGGAGTATCGGTGTTAATGGAAGCGGCACGCATCCTGGCCAAAGAACCCCCTCCTCAATATACGCTGATTTTTGCGGCCTGGACCGGTGAGGAGCAAGGCTTCCTCGGTTCCGACTGCTTTGCCAGCCAGTACCATGGTAAAGTGCTGGCGGTGCTCAACGTCGATTCTGTGGGGAATAATGCCGGCCAGTTGGCAGCTCACAGTGATAATGAAAGGCTCAACGAGGCCATCAGGGACGCGGCTATCCGTTCCGGAACGAAGCTGATCAATAATCCGGAGCAATTGATGCCTGGTGATGCAGTATCGTTTTCCAAGAGAGGAATTCCGGCAGTGGATATCTATTCACCCTTCTGGCTTAGAAACAACCATACCACCAGGGATGATCTGACGAATGTTGATGCTGCGGATCTTCAGAAAGCGGCCCAATTCTTGCTTGATCTGGTGGGATCATTGGAGGAACATCAGCATAATTGACACTTTTTTAAAGGAGCGCGTAAAGGATGGCTATAGATGAGGAAGAAACTGTTGCCGTTTCCAAAAGTGCTGGTTCCAAGATCGATGGGAAAGCGATTTTCATCGCCGTAGGGCTGGTGGCGGTTTTATTTGTCGTCATAATGGGTTTTATTCTTGTCAAAAAAACATCTGGCGCCGCCAAACCGGTACCAGAAAAGGCTATCTTGCACGACATGGGTGAATTTACCACCAATCTGTCGGACATCAGCCAGCTGAAGTATATCAAGGTAAAAGTGGTTCTGAGGCTGGACAACAATAAGCTGGAAAATGAGATCAAGGATCAGGAGCCGATCCTACAGGATAACCTGATCAGTCTATTGAACAGCAAGACAAGCACAGATATTATGGGTGAACGCTCCAAGCTCAAATCGGAGGCCATAACTGCGCTTAACAGTCATTTGACTACAGGCAAGGTCATCGATGTCTATTTTTCTGATCTGGTAATGCAGTAGGCGTATTTACGGTGCGCTTGATCAAGTCCTTATAAATAACTGGAGTGTTTTCAGATGGATTTAACTACTCTGCTGGGATTGATCATCGGGTTTGCCTGCGTTATAACAGCATTCCTGATCGAGGGAGGCAAGATCGGGGCCTTATTCTCCAGCTCCGCTTTATTGATTGTGCTGGGCGGCACCGTTGGGGCCACCACCATTTCTTTCGGGCTAGATAATTTAAAAAATATTCCCGCCCTGTTCACTATTGCATTTAAAATCAAAAAGTATGATTTGAATAAACTGATCCAGCAATTTGTGGCCTTTGCCGATCAGGCCAGGCGCGAAGGCATTTTAAGCCTGGAAAACAGCCTGGAGAAGATTGATGATGAACTTTTGAAGACGGGACTGCAATTGATCATTGACGGTATTGAAACACCGGTTTTTCGTGATCTCTTGGAAAATCAGGTTGCCTATATGGAAGATAGGCACGAGCAGGGCATCGCCCTGTTTGAGGCGGCTGGGGGCTATTCCCCGACCATGGGGATTATTGGCACTGTCATGGGCCTGGTGCACGTGCTATCCAATATGAGTTCGCCTGAATCCTTGGCGCCGGCGATCGCGGTCGCTTTCATCGCCACGCTCTACGGCATCGGCTTTGCCAACCTCCTGTGGTTGCCGATCGCCGCCAAACTGAAAGCCAAGAGCAGCCAGGAAATACTCTACCACAGCCTCGCCGTAGAGGGGCTGCTGTCGATCCAGGAAAAAGAGAACCCTAACTTTATCAGGGAGAAACTCGTCGCTTTACTGAGTTCGCAAAGTATGCGTAATCCTAAGGGGTCAATGAAGGATGAGGCCGAAGCGTAAGGCGAAGGCGGCAAACTCGGAGCGTTGGCTCCTCACGTATTCTGACATGATCACTCTCCTCATGATCTTTTTTATCATGATGTACGTGATCAGCAACGTCAATACTCAGAAGTTTCAAGCATTGGCGAGGGTTCTGGGTTCGGCGTTCGGCACTTCCAATATTCTCGACAACGGCAATGCCATTCTGCCCGAAGATGTTAGCAATAACGGTCCCATTAGCAGTGATACCTCGCAACTGGCTATGTTAAAAAAACAAATTGACCAACAAGTTGCCGAGGCGGGTTTCGGCGGGAAGGTGACAGTCAGCGTGGAACAGCGCGGCCTGGTAGTCAGCATTCAGGACACCATACTTTTCGTTAGCGGTTCAGCCTCTCTGACGCCTGAGGCCGGATCGATCATCACGAAAATTGGCATGACACTCAAGCCGTTGCCAAATTTCATCCGTATCGAGGGGCACACTGACAACATGCCTATTCACAACCAGCAATTCCCCTCCAATTGGGAGCTGTCAGTGGCTAGAGCGACCAATGTGGTGCAGGAACTGATTACGCAATGCGGCATCTCTCCCGGCCGCCTGTCGGCGACCGGTTACGGCGAATATCGTCCAGTTGCCGCCAATGACACGGATGAGCACCGGCAAATAAACAGAAGAGTGGATATCCTGATCCTGAACGGCACCTTCAACCCGGTAGAACCGCAGGCATAGATCGCCCTGATGCTTGGAGTCGATCGCCAGCGGGTGGAAAAGTATCTACCAATTTATCAGTGAAGTTGCTGTATACCAATGGCCAGATCCACATATCGGGAGTGGTTAGCTTGACACCAATAGACTTGACCCGGATTTCTGACCCTGCACAGGCGCCGGTCAGGGAAGATCGGCATATCGGACCGGCGACTTTTGGAATCACGCTTGCCAATCGCTTCAGGACAATGCTGGAAGGGGCGTTTCAAGCTGCGGGCAGCAAGTATAACCTCGATCCGGCGCTATTAAAAGCAATTGCCGCTGCCGAATCGAGTTTTGACCCCAACGCTGTGTCCGCACAGGGCGCCAGCGGGTTAATGCAGATCATGCCTGACACTGCCAGCTCCCTGGGCGTGGATCCTCGCAACCCTGGCCAGAGCATTCTTGGCGCTGCCAAATACCTGCGGGCGCTGATAGATGATTTTCAAGGGAACCTACAGTTGGCTATCGCCGCTTACAATGCAGGGCCGGGCGCAGTCAAAAAGTATAACGGGATTCCTCCCTATAAGGAAACGCAGGATTATGTGAATCGTGTCATCGGCTTCATTAAAAAGTACCAGGGTCCGGCAGAGAGCCAGAGTTCCGGTGGCAAGGATGTCTCTAGCACCACCAGCCTTCCTCAGGATGCCAGCACGATGGCCGAGACGCTCTCGATCTGGACGCAACTAGAGTTGTACGATGCATTATCAAATTTGAAATGAGCGTTCCATAAGGCGCCGGAAGCGAGGTTGAGGCTATGATTAATAAGATTTTGAAGGCTGCCTCAGTAAGAGTATCTACTATCCTGCCTCTTGAAGTGGGAATCATCAAGAACTATCCGGCGCAATTCCGGATGCCGGATGAGACCAGCAAGGAATCTGAAATGATCATTGCTGAAACCAAACTGATTGCCTGCCAGCTGTTGAACGATGCCAAACTGCAGGCTGAAAAGATCCTTGCTGAAGCTAAACAACAGGCTGCTCAGATTCTGGACAAGACTGCAGCAGATGCTGAGGCGATCAAGGAGCAGGCCAAGCAGGCCGGCTACAAGGCAGGTCACCGGGACGGCTTGCTGGTACTGGCGCGAGAAAGGAAAGCAGTGGCCAATGAAGGGTTATTGCAGAAAAACAGCCTAGATCAGGAAAGGCTGCGCATGATCAAAGAGCTTGAACCCTCACTGATTCAGTTATCACTGCAGATAGCCAAGAAGATCATCCATGCAGATCTCCGGTTGTTTCCAGAACAGGCGTCCAGGATTGCGGAGGCGGTGCTCGCCCAAGTTAGAGAGTCTGGCCAAGTAATTCTCAAAACCAGTCCCTCCAATAAAAATATGGTGACTCCACTGATCGATAACAATAAAAACGGCAACAGGATTGAAATAGTGACCGACGACGCTCTTAATAGCGGGGACTTTGTTGCCCAGACCACTTTCGGCATGATTGACGGTACTGTCGATGGCCAGCTGGATGTGGTCAAGCACCAACTGATGGAGGCCGCCAAGAATGATTGATCTCTGCAAGTATGTGCGCTATCTCGATGATTTCGATCCGATCAAGTATCGGGGCGAGATCACCCAGGTAATCGGATTGGCTATCGAATCCCATGGCCCGCCTGGCAGTATCGGAGAACTCTGCTATATAGCCTCTCCGGATGCCCAGATCAGGGCAGAAATTGTGGGGTTCCGGGATCAATCGACGCTGCTGATGCCGTTGGGAGAAACGCAGGAAGTTAGGCCTGGCTGCCAGGTGATCGCCTCAGGAGACATCTTTCGGGTCAAGGTCGGGTTTGGCCTGATTGGGCGCATCCTCAGCGGTCTAGGCGATCCGATCGATGAGGGCGAGCCGATCTTAACCTCAGAGTGGCGTCCGGTCAGTTCTGCCCCTCCCAATCCTTTAAAGCGAAGCAATATCCGTGATGTACTCACCTTAGGGATCAAGGCCATAGACGGCCTGTTAACCGTCGGCAAGGGACAGCGCATGGGGATCTTTGCCGGTAGCGGGGTGGGCAAGAGCACCTTGCTGGGGATGATTGCCAGGAATACTGCCGCCGATATCAATGTCATTGCTCTGATCGGCGAACGCGGCAGAGAGGTCAAGGAATTTATCGAGAAAAACCTCGGGCCGGAGGGATTGAAACGCTCTGTGGTGGTGGTGGCCACCTCTGATCAGCCGCCCCTGGTCCGGATCAAGGGAGCGTTTGTGGCTACTGCCATTGCCGAATATTTTCGGGAGCAGGGGAAAGATGTGCTGTTGATGATGGATTCCATCACCAGGTTTGCCATGGCCCAGAGAGAGGTCGGGCTGGCCGTCGGAGAACCCCCGGCCACCCGGGGATACACCCCCTCTGTCTTTGCCGCCCTGCCGAAACTGCTTGAGCGAGCCGGATCAGCAAATACGGGGACGATCACCGGTCTATACACGGTCCTGGTAGATGGGGACGATTTTAATGAACCGATCACAGATGCTGTAAGAGGCATCCTGGACGGCCATATCATATTATCCCGCCAACTGGCGTCCCAGAACCACTACCCCGCCATCGATGTTCTGGGGTCGGTCAGCCGCTTGCTGACCGATCTGGTGGCGCCGGATTACCTGGAACAGGTCGGGCACTTTAAGAGGATCCTGGCCACCTATCAAGAGGCCAAGGACCTCATCGAAGTAGGGGCGTATAAAACCGGGGCCAATGCCCAGATCGACGAGGCAATAGCGATGATCGACCAATGCGGGAGTTTTTTAAGACAGAAAGTTGATGAAGTGTTCACCTTTGACGATACGAAGAATATCCTTGGCCAGCTAGTTAACGTTAACCGCGGGGCGCTGTCATGAACCGCTTCCGCTTCCGCCTGCAAAAATATATGAATCTCAAGCAGCAGCAGGAAGATCTGCAGCGCCCCGCGGTTGCCAGCGCTCGGGTCGCCTACGAAGAGGAAAAGAGGAAACTGGAGGCAGTCGACCAGGGGATCGCTGACCTGCTTAAGGATAACGCCGCTCTTCGCCAGAGGGGCCTGGATATCGAGTTGCTGCTGTCCGCGGAATCTTACTATGCATTCCTGATCAGCGTTCGTCAGGCACAGGCCGCTGCGGTGGAGAGCGCCGGGGTACGACTGGCGGAGGCCAGGGACATACTGCTGGCGTTTCAAAGGGACCGGAAGCTGCTACAGCGGCTCCGGGCCAAGCGTTGGCTGGGATATTACCAGGATTTCCTGGCTACTGAGCAAAAAAATCTTGATGAAATCGGAACTGTCAGGTCGGGTCAGCAGGGGAGGCGGCTCAGGCGAAGCATCTAAAAATAGTGGGGATCATTCTTCTCTGCCTGTTACTGGCCGGCGCCGGGGTGGCGGTGGCTTCAGTAGCCGGTTTGATCAACATCAAAGACATTCTGGGCAAGATGCCCCTGGCCAATTCTGCTGCCTCTCAAAATGCGGGCGGAACCGATGCGGCGGCCTATAACGCCCTGAAGCAGGAAAACAGCAGCCTGAAACAGCAGGTGGCCATGCTCCAGAAAGAGGTCGCCCTTAGTCAGGGGGGCCAGCCAGGCATGTCCATAACCACACTGGGCATTACCACTCTGGCGGGTGTGGTGCAGCAACAGGCCACTTTCAAGGACCTGGCCGGCTACTACGGCAGCATGAAACCGGCCGAAGCTGTGGCCATCCTCAACAACCTGGACCCCCAGATGACCGCCGGTATTTTACACGCCATGGACAAGGACCAGGCCGGCCAGATCCTGGCCGCTATGGACCCGGCACAGGCAGCCAGGGCGATCGGGCTCATTGCTGCGATCAGCAATGCCATCAATAATCAGGCAAACAACCTGGGAACGGGGGCAACACCTTGAGAAACAGGGTAAGAGCAGCAAGTGTTTGTGTGAACACCGCCCTCTTCTGGTTGCTATCTATTGGCCTGACCGGGTGCCTAGCCATTTTTGGCGGGTACCCGGCGGGCGCAGCCCCGCAGGATAATCTGCAACTGGGGGCGTCGTTACCATCCCCGAGTATCGGGGGCATCCTGCTGCGGCTGGTGCTCAGCCTGGTCATCGTGATCGGCCTGATGCTGGTGCTGGTCAAGCTGTTGCAGAAGAATAACCTGCTCTCCCGGCAGAGCGCCTGGGCAAAAATAGTCGACCAGGTGGCCATCGGGCCGAACAGGATGCTGGTTCTGGCCGAGATCTTCGGCAAAGTCTACGTGCTCGGCGTCACCGACCATAATATTACCACGCTGTTGGGTGAGAACGAGATCGATCTCTCAGAATTCAGGCAGGTGGTGGCGGATGCCGAGAGAAAAAGGGGGATCCCTTCATATTTCAATAAACCATTCTTACAGATATTGGAATCGAAGCTGCAGGATTTAAAAAGAAGTTATCCGGGCGCGGGGAAGGGTGGCCGGCCAAGGTGAGCATCAAAAAGAAGGGCGCGGTCACCATCGTCTCACTGGTGCTGGGAATCCTGCTCTACTGCGCTTTCTACGCCGGGTGGGCCAGGGCGGCATCCCCTCCCGTGCCTGGCATCAGCCTGAATCTGGGAACTTCCAACAGTCCTCAGGATGTTTCGCAGTCACTGCAGATCCTGTTAATGCTCACCGTGCTGTCGCTGGCCCCGGCCATCCTGATCATGATGACCTCCTTTATCAGGATCATTGTGGTGTTTTCGTTCTTGCGCAGTGCCCTGGCAACACAGCAGATGCCCCCGAACCAGGTACTTGTCGGGCTGGCGCTCTTTTTAACTTTCTTTATCATGGCGCCGACCTTCCAACAAGTAAACACCGTAGCCGTGCAGCCATACCTGCAGGGGCAGGTCACCCAGGCAGTGGCTTTCCAGCGCGGCATGGAGCCGTTGCGTGCATTCATGTTCAAGCAGACACGGCAAGAGGACCTGGCCTTGTTCATGTCCCTGTCCCAGTTGCCCAAACCCAATAACTATGTTGACATCCCGACCTACGTGGTAATTCCGGCCTTTGCCATCAGCGAGTTGAAAACCGCGTTCGAGATCGGATTTATACTCTTTGTGCCTTTCCTGATCATCGATATGGTGGTGGCCAGCACCTTGATGTCCATGGGCATGCTGATGCTGCCCCCGATGATGATCTCGCTGCCTTTTAAATTGCTCCTGTTTATTATGGTGGACGGATGGGCACTGTTGATCAAGTCATTGGTCCTAAGTTTTCATTAGGATGAAGTATCAACCCCGATCGGAGGATATAAAAGTGACAGAAGGGTATGTCGTCACCCTCGGCCAGAACGCTCTCTATACCGCTTTGCTGATCGCCGCTCCCCTGCTGGGCATTAGCCTGATCATCGGCCTTGTCGTCGGAATTTTTCAAGCCACGACCCAGCTACAGGACCAGACGCTGAGTTTTGTTCCCAAGATCATCGCCGTTCTAGTTGCTGTAGTCCTGTTAGCTCCATGGATGATGAAGATCATGGACTCTTTCACGCAGAACCTGTATCTGAGCATTCAATACCTTACTAGGTGAGGATCGCTGATATGCGGTGGGATCTCTTCCTGTACCAGGGGTTAACGCTCTATCTGCTCATTTGGGGCCGGACTGCCGGCTTTTTCATGACGGCCATCCCCTTCAGCGGGAACACTATCCCGGTCCAGATCAAAGTGTGGCTGGCTGCCCTACTGGCTTTTCTGGTGTTCATGGTCACCTACCAGGAGCCGATAGTGGTTTCCACAAACCTGTTCGGGTATGTTTTGCAGTTTGGCGGTGAGGTGCTGATCGGCTGCATGCTGGGTTTTATCACTCAGATTACCTTTGCCGTCTTCCAACTGGCGGGTCAGGTGATCGATATGCAGATCGGTTTTGGGATAGTCAATGTGATCGACCCGCAATCGGGCATTCAGGTCCCGTTGCTCGGTAATTTCCAATACCTGCTCGCCCTGCTGTGCTTTTTTGTGATCAACGGGCATCATGTTTTGTTGAGCGGTCTGGTAAGAAGCTATCAACTGCTGCCCATCGGCGGCGGTGCTTACATAAATAACAATGTCTGTGCCTTTATCTTCGATCTGGCGGGAGCGATGTTCGCTGATGCTTTCAAGTTGGCGCTTCCAGTTCTGGGCGCCCTGTTCATCGCCGACCTGGTGGTGGGCATTATAGCCAGGGCCGTGCCGCAGGTGAACGTTTTCATAGTCTCCATGCCGCTCAAGATCGGGCTTGGTCTGGGGTTGATGATGATCGTCATTCCGGCGCTGGTTTGGGCATTTGAGATGCAGTTCAATGCTCTCTTTCAGCATTACAGCGATCTGCTGCTGATCCTGAGGCGGTGATCTTAGCTGGCTAGCGAGGACCGCACCGAACAACCAACTCAAAAGCGGCGGGAGGAAACCCGTAAAAAGGGTATGGTGGCGCGCAGTGTGGAGCTGAACTCCGCCCTGATCCTGCTGGCCACCTTTTACTGCTTAAAACTTCTGGGGTTGTGGATCGGTGGCCGCTCGCTGGAGTTCACAACGCAGATCATGGAGATGATCGGGCAGCAGTGGGGAAGCAGTACCTTCAATCAACTGCTGATCCTATCGGCTGCAGCATTTGCCGAAATCGCTGTCCCGATCATGCTGGTAGCCATGACAGCCGGATGCGTCGCCAATCTCGTCCAAGTGGGCTTCATGTTCATACCGGAGCTGATCATGCCCAAACTGGAAAGAATCAACCCCCTCGAGGGTTTAAAAAGGATCATCTCCCGGCGGGCGCTGGTCGAGTTGCTGAAAGCGGTAATAAAAATCGGGGTGGCGGGCTATATCGCCTTTGGTGTCGTCAATTCCAGCGCTTACATTTTTCCACGCCTGATGGATATGGGATTGCCGGACACTATCGCCATCCTGGGCAATCTTGGCAGCACGATTGTCTTTCGGGTGGGGCTGTTCTTTTTGGTGCTGGCTGTGGCTGATTATGCTTTTCAGTACACAGAGCATATGAAAATGATGCGCATGACCAAACAGGAAGTAAAAGAGGAACTGCGACAGTTTGAGGGAGATCCTCAGATCAAGGGTAGAATACGCCAGCGCCAGCGGCAGTTTGCCATGCAGCGGATGATGCAGCAGGTGCCCAAGGCGGATGTCGTCATCACCAACCCGACGCACTATGCTGTTGCCCTCAAATACGAGGCCCGCAGGAACCGAGCGCCCGTCGTGCTGGCCAAAGGTGTTGACGAGTTGGCTCAGCGGATCAGGGATACTGCCAGGGAGCATGACGTGATCATTTACGAGGATCCCCTGCTGGCCCAGACCCTGTACAAGACGGTGGAGATCGGCCAGGCGATACCGGAGAGCCTCTATGAAGCGGTGGCCAACGTGCTGGCCTTCGTGTACAGATTGCGGCCCGGTTACTTTAAAAATAAGGGAAGGCGCTAACAAGCAATGCCAGAGATGTCTCCGACTCCGCCCCAGTTTCGTTACAATGATATAATAGTGGCCGTGGCCGTGATCCTGGTCGTGGTGATGATGATCATCCCGCTCCCGGCCGGCCTGCTCAGCATCTTGCTGATCTTCAACATCTCCCTGTCCCTGCTGGTGCTGTTGGTGGCGCTGTTCGTGCAAGAAACCCTGGAGTTTTCAGTATTTCCGACCCTGATCCTGGTGATGACGATCTTCCGGCTCTCGCTCAACATCTCCACCACCAGGCAGATCTTATTAAACGCCTATGCCGGTGAGGTGGTCCAGAAGTTTGGCGGCCTGGTCATCGGCGGAAACCCAGTGGTGGGATTTATCATCTTTTTGATCCTGGTGGTGATCCAGTTCGTCGTCATCACCAAGGGTGCCGAACGGGTTTCCGAGGTGGCGGCCCGGTTCACCCTGGACGCCATGCCCGGCAAGCAGATGAGCATTGATGCCGACCTGAACGCCGGACTGATCGCCGAACAGGAGGCCAAGCTGAGGCGGGCGAAAATACAGCAGGAGGCCGATTTCTACGGGTCTATGGACGGCGCCAGCAAGTTCGTGCGGGGAGATTCCATCGCCGCCCTGATCATTTTGGTGATCAACGTGCTGGGCGGCTTCATCATCGGTATTGCCCAGAAGAACATGGGCTTATCATCCGCCCTGCAGACGTACACCCTTTTAACCGTGGGCGACGGGTTGGTGACCCAGATCCCGGCCCTGCTGATCTCTACGGCGGCAGGCATCATCGTCACCAGGACCGGAAGCGGCGGCAGCTTCGGGGTTGACCTGACCAGGCAGCTGTTCGGCTTACCAAAGGCGCTCGGTATAGCCAGCGGCATCCTGATCCTGCTGGCGCTGCTGGGCATGCCCCCGTTTCCTGTCATCCTGATGTCGGCTCTCCTGGGCGGCCTCGCCTACACCCTGAATCGCTCCTCCAAACAGTCGCAGCGGCAGGAGACAGAATCTGCCCGCAGCCGGGAACTGGATGAGATGAAAAAACCGGAACACGTGCTGGCTCTTGTCCAGGTGGATACCCTGGAGATCGAACTGGGGTACAGCCTGATCCCGCTGGTGGATGCCAAGAGGGGAGGAGACCTGCTGGACCGGGTCCTGATGGTCAGAAAGCAGTGCGCCCTGGACCTCGGGTTCATCATCCCTCCGGTGCGCCTGCGCGACAACATGCAGTTGGAAAACAGCTCCTACTCAATCAAGATCAGGGGTTCGGTGGTTGGCAAGGGGATCATCATGATGGAACACTGCCTGGCGATAGGCCCTGATGTCAAATCGCAGTTTAAGGGGATCGAAACAACGGAGCCCACCTTCGGGTTGCCGGCACTGTGGATCTCCGATAGCATCAAAGATGAGGTGGAGGTGGCGGGCTTTACGGTGGTCGAGCCCTCAGCCGTGATCGCCACCCATCTCACCGAGATCGTAAAAAAACATGCCTATGAGATCATCAGCAGACAGGATGTCCAGAGCCTGCTCGATTTTGTCAAGAAAACCAACAGCGCTGTCGTCAGCGAACTGGTGCCGGAACTGTTGAGCCTGGGAGAAGCCCAGAAGGTGCTGTCCAATCTGCTGCGAGAGCGCGTACCTATTCGCGATCTGATAACCATCCTGGAGGCCCTGGCCAACTCCGCCCGCCACACCAAGGATACCGCCCTGCTCACGGAGTACGTGCGGCAGGCTCTGGGCCGGCAGATCACCGGGGGCCTGCTGGAGGCGGACCAGAAACTCTATGTGCTGACCTTCGAGCCAGGCCTGGAGCAGTCTCTGAAAGAAAGCCTGCCCCAGAATGAACAGGGGCATCTGGCGCTGGACCCGCAGCGGGCTCAGCAGATTATGGAACACCTGCGCCTGGCCGTAGAAAATGCGGTCCGGTCCGGGCACCAGCCGCTGTTGTTGTGTGCCCCGGGGCTGAGATTCTATTTTAAGCGCCTGTCCGAGAAAGTATTGCCAGCCCTGACTGTGATCTCCTATAATGAAATGCAACCGGATACTCCTGTGGAGTCGTTGGGGATGGTGGGCGTCAATTAAACCCTGGAGGCAGCCGATGTGACCGAGTTATCAGCAAAAAGCGACGATTGCTCTCTGTTGTGGGAGAAGTTGAGCAGAGAGAAGGACAAGGAAGCCCGGGATCAGCTGATCCTGGCCTATGTCTCCCTGGTTAAATACATCGCCGGCAGGCTGGCGATCTTTTTTCAGGGCTACTATGATATGGATGACCTGATCAGCGCCGGGATCCCCGGGCTGATCAATGCCGTCGACAGGTACAGCCCCGATAAGGGGGCCAAGTTTGAGACCTTTGCCACCATCAAAATTCGCGGCGCCATTCTGGATTGGGTCAGGTCTTTCAGTTGGGTGCCGCGGTCAGTCTATTCAGAGGCGCGGAAAGTGGAAGAGGCGATCGCTCAGTTGGAGCAAGAACTGGGGAGAACTCCCGACGAGGCTGAAGTGGCCGGGTTCCTGGGTCTGCCGGTAGAGCAATACGATCATTTGCTGGAAAGGATAGCGCCGGTGACCCTGCTGGCCCTGGATGACCCCAGGCACCAGGAAATTAGTTTTTTAGATCAGAGTGATCAGGCCAAGGGTACCGATGCGGTGGTCGAGCAGCTTGCTCTCGAGGAGATGAAGCAGGAGTTGGCTGCCGGTATCTCCAGGCTGCCAGAGAAGGAACAACTGGTCATATCCCTGTACTACTATAGCGGCCTGACCCTGAAAGAGATCGGAAAGGTCTTGCACGTGACCGAATCCCGGGTATCGCAACTGCACACCAAAGCGGTATTGAGGCTCAGGAAATATTTCAAGCTGCATCTCCCGGAGGCTGTTGGTTCATGATCGCGATCGATAAAACTTGACAACGGACGATATCAAGTTTTATCTAAGAGTGACGATATACAATTAGGGGTGAACGAGATGGAAGTGATCATACCACCGAGCAACGCCACAGCAGTCTCTAAAGCATATAAAACTGTCGTGAAAAAAACCAACCAGGCAGGAGGCGGCCAGTCTACAGTCGCAGATGCTGCCGACAGCGTGGCCCTGTCTTCGGATGCCAAGGCTGCGTTGGAGATTACCAAGGCGGCGGCAGCCAAGGCCCGTACGCTTCCGGAGACCAGAGACAAACTGGTCGAGTCTCTCCAAGAGGAGATCCAGAACGAACAATACCAGCCTGATCATTTGCAGACAGCTGCCAACATGCTGTCAGACCTGATCACCGGGGAGCAACGGTAATACCATGAGCGGCAACCGTGCTAACCTACTCGCTGTTTTAAAAGAACAGTCTGATGCCGTCAATCTGCTTATCGAGCTCGGGCTGGCTGAGATTGATGCCTTTAAAAAGGATGATATCCCGAGCCTGATCTCCATCACGGAGAGGCAGCGGGATGCTGTGGACAGGACGCAGCGCCTGGAGCAGTGGAAAGTGGTTTTATTGAGGGAGATCGGGTCTCAACAGGTGGTAGATAATATCAGCCAATGCCAAGTTCTGGAGTCCATAACCGATTTCAGCCAGGAGATAGAAGCGGAGACCAGGCATCTGGGCGAACTTGTCAAGAGACTCAAGGAGATCAATGAAACCAATCGTTTGCTGGCAAGCATGTCCATGGGCTTCGTCAAGACGATCCAGAGAGCGCTGGGAATGGCGACCGGGAGTTACGATGCCAGGGGGATGCTATCCGGGCCTCCGGTATGTGTAGGGAGACTCGACGCTTCGGTATAAGTGGAGGTGCGACCTTGTCCGATCTAGGTTTATCAATTGCGGTGAGCGGGCTTCTCGCCCAGAAGCAGAGCATCGATGTCATCAGCCAGAACATCGCCAACGCCAGCACTGACGGCTATAGCAGACAGAGGGTGGAGTTGGAGACCAAGAACCCGTGGCCAAGCCCCTCCGTGCAGATGGCGTCCGGCCCCGGCCAGTTCGGTACCGGGGTGGAGGTAGAGGCTATCAGCCGTACCCGTGACCTGTTTCTGGATCAGCAGATCAGGCAGCAGAACGGCCTGCAGGGGGAGTGGCAGCAGCGCAGCGATGCCCTGAGCCAGGTAGAGACCGTCTTCACGGAGCCCTCCACTACCGGACTGAGTTCGGTCATGAGTAGTTTCTGGTCCGCCTGGAACCAGCTTAGCGAGACTGCTGACAGTTCACCGGTGCGAGCCACCGTGGCAGCGTCTGCCACCACCCTGGCAGACACCTTGAGGAGCACTTACGGGCAGTTGCAGACGCTGCAGGGCAACTTGAATGATCAGATCGGTATCAAAGTGAGCCACGTAAACGACGACCTTACCCAGATCGGTGCTTTGAACAAGCAGATTCAGATTATCAGTATCTCCGGATTAACTCCCAACGACCTGATGGACCGGCGGGATGCCCTTTTGAAAGACCTCAGCCAGACGGTTAACATTCAGACAACGATGCAAAAGGACAACACTGTAACGGTTGCGGTGGGCAACGCTACCGTGGTGAGCGGCCCGGATGTCACCAAACTGCAGCTGGTGACGGACAGCAAGGGCAACAACCAGGTAGGACTTGAGCTGGGGAGCAACAGCAATATTATCTCCTGGGCCGACCTGAGCGGCGAGTTGCAGGGCCTGGCTTATGCCCGGGATAATGATGTGGGCGGGTATATGACCGGCCTGGACCAACTGGCGACTAGCCTGGCCAATCAGGTCAACACCCAGCACATGCAGGGGTATGGGCTTAACGGAGAGACCGGCATCCCCTTTTTTGTGGGAAGCGATAATGCAGTTGCTCCCCCTGCCACTGCCAGCCAGGTCACCAGCGCTGGATCCATCTACGTCAATCCCTACATTACCGCCAACACGGACCGGATCGGGGCCGCCACTGGCCTGACCCAATCAACCACCACCACGCAAGGCGTTGCTTCGAGTACTGCTCAAGTGGAGACGCTGACAGTGGGCAGCGGAGCAACAGCGAGCGGGACCCTCAAGGTCGTGTTAACGGCGGCGGGAATGGGCAATTCTCCTAAAACACTCTCGGTGGCTGTGGCAGCCGGCGACAGCGCCTCGGCAATCGCCGGCAAGATCCAGACTGCCCTGAACAGTGACAGTGATATTCAGGGTTTTTTTACCGTCGGGGGCACTAACGCCGACGTGACCTTGACTGCGAAAACCGCCTCCGCCAATGATGACACCATGAAGCTGGCTGTCTATGGCAACAACATCGCCTCCGGTGACAACGGCAACGCCCTGCTGATCTCCCAGTTAAAGGATCAGCAGACAACCTTTAAAGATGGCACGGGTACGGTCATATCCACGGCTACTACCGATAGTTTCTTTAACAGCATGATCTCTAAGCTGGGAGTAGACTCCAGCCAGGCCAAGAACATGGTAACAAACCAGAAGGCCCTGGTGGCACAGCTCCAAAATAAAGCAGATTCAGTTTCCGGGGTCTCCCTGGATGAGGAGATGGCCAGCCTGACTCAGTACCAGACAGCTTACGAGGCTTCGGCCAAGCTGATCAATGTGATCGACGCGATGATGGCCACCGTCATCAACATGGTGCCGGCGCAATGATGACCACCGTCATCGAGGCGAGAAGGGAGTAGGAGTATGCGTATCACCAACCATATGCTGATGACAAACACTCTCAACAACCTGCAGAACAACCTGGCCAGCCTGCAGAATGCGCAAAACCAGATGTCTTCAGGCAAGACTGTGAGCGAGCCTTCGGACAATCCGGTGGCCACCAGCCGGATCATGACCCTGAATTCCAGCCTGGCGGCCCAGGATCGCTATAACAGCAACATCGGAGATGCTGAGAATTTTCTAAGCATCTCGGACACGGCACTGGGTAGTCTCTCAAGCTCCCTGCAGAACATCAGGAACCTGATGCTTCAGGGAGGCACTGATACAACTACTGCCGACGACAGGGCTGCTATCGGGGAGCAGGTCGACCAGATCATCAGCCAGATGGTAGAGGACGGCAACAGCATGAACGGCAGCCAGTACATGTTCGGGGGGTACAGCACCTCGTCCCAGCCGCTGACCAGGAATGGTGATGCCATCACCTACAACGGGGATGGCGGGCAGATCGATTACCCACTTGCTCAGGGTGTTCAGATGAGCGTCAATACCGATGGCAACAGCCTCTTCCAGGTTAGCGCCAGCGCGGCTTCCTCAGGGCCAGGCAACTCCGACCTGTTCAATACCCTGATCGAGATCAAGAACGATTTGAAGAGCAACACCAACGTCTCGGATCTGACGGGGACTTTGCTGACCAAGCTTGATGATATCAGCAGCCAGGTGCTCTCTCTGCGATCTGTCGTCGGGGCCAAGACCAACCGTCTCGATGCAGCCAAGAGCAGGAACGAGACCGACAAGACAGCGATGACCACTGTCCTATCCAGCTTGCAGGATGTCGACGTTGCCCAGGCCTCCGTAGAGTATAGCGAGAAGTCCTATGTCTACCAGGCTGCCCTGGCCACCGCTGCCAAGGTGTTGACTCCCTCCCTGGTGGATTACCTGAAGTAATCTCCGTGCTACAAACTACAAAAGCAGCGCGCCAGGCGCTTAGGCGCCCCACCTATTCATTCTGTCCGGCCCATTATCAGTCCCGGCCGCCTGTTGGCGCGCCCCTGTGCGGTTTCGCAGGTTAGCGGTGGTCTCACCGGCTATAAAAGCAGCGATGGGGATATCCTGCAAAAAAACAGGGTCTTGCATTGGTGATGAATGGCAGGAATTCGGGTTTATAAATGAAAATATATAATGGAAGCACTAGCATTTTCGGAGGGAGCATCAGGAGATGAAAATGCCCGTATCGCACCTCGTCTCTGGTATGAGACTCCTGAGGCCGGTTTATGGGCTGAGAGGGCAGCTACTTTTGAATAGAGGAGTAGAACTGACTTCTTCATACATCGAAGCCTTGCAGAAGCATAGAGTGCTGGCTGTCTCCATCGAAAGCATGCCGGATCTGGATGACATTGTGGCGGAGAACACGCTTGAGGAAAGAATTCGAGCCCAGGCGATGGTGTCCATCAAAAAATGGACGGAGTCCCGCAAGCGAAGCGTGGGGTTCTCCAGTGTGGTAGATACCGTGGGCTCCATTATCAGCGAGATTCTTTCCGGAAAGACGCCTTCCGGTGGGCTGGCGGAAATATCCGCGGCTGATGTCTACACCTTCGCCCATTCAGTGGACGTTTGCGCCTTCGCCGTATTCCTGGGCGTCAATTACGGTTATAAGAAGAACGCCTTGTTAAGGCTGGGTATTGGCAGCATCTTGCATGACCTGGGAAAGGTAAAAATCAATCCCGATATTCTAAATAAAACATCGTTCCTGACTGAGGAAGAGTACGAAGAGATCAAACATCACCCGGCCATGGGCTATGACATGCTCCTGAATGACGCCTCCCGTCATCTTAGCGACAGTTCGTTGGAAATAGTCTTGGGACACCACGAGCGGCATAATGGCAAGGGATATCCCCGGGGCCTCGCTGGCGACGAGATCGGCGACATGGTGGCCATCTGCGCCATTTCGGACGTCTATAACGCCATGACCACAGACCGGGTATACCGCAAGGCCCTGCCCGTCAATGAGGTTTACGAGATGATCACGGGCTTGGGCGATATCAACTTTAAACATGAACTGATCAAGCTGCTGCAGTCGAGCGTCTATCCCTATCCGGTAGAGACTCTGGTAATGTTGAGCACGGGCCAGACCGGACTGGTCACGGCTAACAACCGCAATCTGCCTTTGCGACCCATCGTCGCCATCCTCGACACGTCTGAGAAAATTGACCTGAGCAAGGAACTGTCGGTGGTCATCGAGCGGACATTGACAGCCGACGAAGCCGCCAGCGTCATTATCAAAGGCGCCCTGGCAAAAGACCGGCATAGTTCTGTGATTCCAGTCTCCGGCTGGAAAAATATTAGCGGATAATTAGGGGGTCGATATTTAGGCTGTCAGATCGTAGGGTAGGCCGCGGCTTGATCACCGCTTGGTGTCGATGAAGGCCCCGGTATTGGTAGGCTGGCGGGTCCGGTAGGTGTGGCTGGCCACCCTGGTCTGCCGCACCTGGTCGATCTCCTGCGCCAGAGTCCTCAGCCGCGCTTGCATGGCCTGCTTGATCCGTTCGTTAGCCTCGGTAAGGCGCTGCAGGGTTGCGCCGACCTCTTCCCGGATCACTGTCATTTCAGCGGTCTGGCTGCCCGGAGTCGGCTGCGCCGCCCAGGAGACGATTCCATGCCGCTCCTTCAGGGCATCCAGCCGGTCGGACAACTGTTGGCGCTCCTGAAGCAATGGCGCTATCTTGCCGGTTTCATTGCCTACCACCAGCGCTTCGATCTCACCGGTAAGCTCGTCCCAGCGTTTTAGCAGATTCCTGGCCTCAGACCATATTTCCCGTTCAACGTTCTCCGGCATCTTCATCACCCGGCAGGAGTCTGCCTCGCTGCGGTTGCCCAGGCAGCCCGCAGTTCTTCTACTATATTCAATACTTCTTCAATGATCTCCGGTTCTTTCTTGATGTTGGCCGTGATCAGGCGCCGCCGCAGATAGTCGTAGAGCCGATAGATGTCCAGGGAGATCTCATACTCCATCTTCAGCGTGCTCATCAGCTCGGTGATGATATTCTGCCCCTTCACCAGCCAGCCGTGGGCGCTGGCGGGATCTTTCTGTTCCAACGCCCGCCTGGCCTGCTTCAGATCGAGCGCCAGCCCGTCATAGAGCATGAGCAGCAGTTTCTCCGGTCTGGCAGTGGCGATAGCGGTGGTGCGATACTGGTTATAAGCATTCTCCAATTCTGGTGACACATGATCACTCCATTCAGATAATCACTAAACTCGCTTATTGACCAGAATTCCTGCCGTCTGCTGGAGATTGGCTGCCAGGTTAAGAAGCTCCTGGGGCGGGATCTGCCTGATCACTTCGTTGGTAACCGGATTGATCACTTTTACTACCAGTTCTTTGGATCCCTTGTCGATGCTGAAGCTGAGCTGGAAGTTGACATCGGCCCCACCCTGCTTCAGCAGATCGACAAGCGAGCTTTCCGATGGCTGCTGCGGGCTTGTCTCAACCTGCCCTTTGGCCTTAACGTTCCCGGCAACGGTGGCTATTGTCCTATCGCCGGTAATGTTTACTGGTGTTTGGGTGATAAGCGCCACATTACCTTCAATTTGCATCGCTTCTCCTCCTCTCCTAGGAAATTTTATTTCGAGGTGCTGCTGCCAAACATCTGTGACAGCCAGGCGCCCTGGGAATTCAGCTGGGATATGGCTTGTTCCATGGCCGTGAACTGGTTGTAGTAGCGCGTCTCCAGGGCCTGCAACTGAGTGTCCGTGTCAGAGATCTGCGTGTTAATGCCCTTCATAGACTGCCCCATATAGCTGGTGTCGACGAGATCGCTGGAGGAGCCAGCCTTGCTGGTGATCTGCGATATGGAGCTGCCCAGGGCATTGTAGAGGCGCACCGACAGCCCCTGCTGGCTGCTGTCGGTGATCTGAGCGCCTGAGGTGTTGGCGCTCTTCGTGAAGAGATCTATCACTGCCTGCGGGTTGGACTGCAGCGCCTCCCGCAGCTTGTTCTCGTCCAGGGTGAGCTTGCCGTTATCTGTGTAGCTGCCCGTGGTGATGCCGATCACATCCATCTGGTTGGCCGTGGTGGTCACCTGCTGCGATCCGACGGTGACAGTCACCTGCCCGGTCAGTCCGCTCACTGGGGAGGCCATGGCGTTGCGCATGGCGTAGACGGCGCTATTCAAGAGGCTGTCGTTATTGAGCAGGCCGCTCTTGGCCTTGGCATTCCACTCGTCGATCTGGGTGCTGGTCAGCTTCCCGGTAGACAGCTGCGCATCGGTCAGGGGCTGGTAATTCGAATAGCGCGTCTCGGTCAGCTTCCCGTTGATGTCGGCCAGGGTGCTGTTGTACTGGGTGATGAAATCCTTGATGGTGCTCACTATCGCATCGACATCGTTGCTCACGGTGACTGTGGTGATGCCCCCCGTCGTCCCTTTGAGGTTATAGGTGACGCCGTTCACCTGGATCTGGTTGCTGTTAAAGGAGTAGGATGTGCCGTCGATCTTCACCTGGGCGTCGGTGCCACTGACCGTTTGCGTGGTATTGCTGGAGCCGAACAACTGCTGCATCAGGTTACCGCTCTCGTCGGTATAGCTGACGCTGTTGCTCTGCCCCGGTTTGGTGGAAGAGAGGTAGAAGCGCTTGAGGCTGTCGTCCCAGGAAGCCTTGAGGTTGAGGCTGCTGCTGTTGATCTGATTGATCAGGTCGTTCAACGACTGTGTGCCAGGATTGATGGTGAACTCCTGGGTTGTGGCGCCGTCTCCGATTAATAACTTAACGTTACCGTCAGACCCGGTAGTCAGTCCAGTCAGCATGGCATTCAGATTGCCGGTATAGGTGCCATTGGTGGCTATCGGCGCCGCGGAAGTCATCACCTCCGCCGTGGCCAGATTGGTTACCTCGATGGTGTGGGTCAGGTTCAAGGCGTCGATACCGGCACTGGCAGTGACTGCCGTGCTGGAGGAGTCCACCTGCTTACCCATGAATGACCCCTGCAGCTTCATATTGAAGACAGTATTTTGCAGGTTGTTGAGATCGGTGTTGACGGTGCGGTAGGCATCCTGCTGCCACTCCAGGACCTGCAGGTTCTGCTTGAGGGCGTCCTCCGGGGCGCGCGCCGCGGTCATCAGGTTCGCGACTATCTTATCGATATCCATTCCCGAGGCCAGCCCGGAAATCCGGTTAAAGGTGTTCGAGTCGATACTCGAGGAACTAGTCGTCGATGAACTTAACGAGGAGATACTGGACATTTCTTGCATTCACCTCTGTTGTTCCATCTTATCTGAAAAAAACCGCTCATAGTAGTTATCGTCACGGGCGGGATGAACTTTAGCGGAAAAAGAAAAGAGGCCACGGATCTCCGCAGCCCCCTGTGTGGAAAAGTTTACTTGAGCAACGTGAGCACCGACTGCGGTGCCTGGTTGGCCTGGGCCAGCATGGCCGTGGCTGCCTGGGTAAGAATGTTGTCCTTGGTGTATTCAGACATCTCCTTGGCCATGTCCACGTCGACGATCCGTGAATTGGCGGATGTTAGGTTTTGGGATGAGGTGCTCAGGTTGTTGATGGTGTGCTGCAGCCTGTTCTGTAAGGCGCCTAGTGTGGCACGCTCTGCCGATACGGTATTGATGGCCGTGTCGATGGTAGTGATGGCAGTGCTGGCATTGGCCTGCGTGGTGACATCGATCCCGCCGAGAGCCAAGGCATCGGCGGTCTTGGCGCCGTTGGCGAATGTTGCCGTCGCAGCGATATTGTTGGCAACAGTGACGGTAGTGACACCGAATGTTGCCGCAGTCGTGGCAGCAGAGTTCTTGGTCAGTGTCAGCCCGTTAAAACCGGCGGCAAAGACCACGCTCGTGGCATTGGTGGCTACGTTGACGGTCTCATTTGTACCACCGTTAGTAGCCGTTACGGCGATGGCCGCATCTGCGCCAGTCGTGCCAGCATGCATTGTCGTGGCGCCTGGGATAAGTGTGAGGTGCACAAGGGGGGCAGATGCAACCGCTGTCCAGTTGGAAACATCGACACCATTGACCGAGCCCAGGCCTCTAATCGCCGCCTGAATGTTGGCCGTAGTGTTGTTTGCATCTGTGGTGCCGACTGCAAGAGTGATAATATTGCCGCCAGCAGTGGCAGTCGGAGAAGCACTGCCACCGACTGTCAAGTTGATGGAGATAGCGTTGGCGCTGGCGCCGTTTGCCGCTACTGCGGTCACTGTCAGAGTATTAGCACTACCGTCTGCAACGATCGCGCCGGTGGAAGCCGCCACCGCAGCCACGTTTGCAGCAGTTATTGCTGCGGCGCCGGTGGGGACAGTATTGGAAGCACCGATTGAGGCACCGGTAACTGCAGTCCCAGTGGTGCCCACGACAGCAGTCTTAACATCTCTTGCCACCCCAAGGGTTTTAGCGTCCATAGCATCGATCGAGATCGACAAGCTCTGGTTGGTGTTGGCGCCGATCTGGAAACTGTCTTGACCAATAGCTCCGGTTTTGACGCCACCGTTCAATAGCTTCTGGGTGTTGAACTCGGTGGTGTTGGAGATGCGGGTGATTTCTGTGGCTAGCTGGTCAACTTCAGACTGAATATTGGTGCGGTCAGCAGCAGTGTTGGTATCGTTTGAAGACTGGACAGCAAGCTCCCGCATCCTCTGCAGGATGCTCTGGGTCTCGTTCAGGGCGCCCTCAGCCGTCTGAATGAGAGAGATGCCATCCTGGGAGTTTCTAGTCGCCTGGTCAAGGCCACTGATCTGCCCCTGCATCTTCTGGCTGATGGCCAGCCCGGCAGCGTCGTCGGCGGCCGAGTTGATGCGCTGGCCGGAGGACAGCTTTGCCAGGGCGCTGTTCATCGACGTGGTGTTGTTGTTCAGGGCGTTGAAGGTGTTGAGGGCGGCAATGTTGTGGTTGATGATCATACAGTTAACCTCCTTGTTAATTTTTTGTGAGACTTTGTCCTGTTTTTATATCAAGCAGCCGCCTACCCGGGATAATTGGCTGCCTAATACCTGATAGGAAATCGTCGTGATATGCTCTTCTCTTCTTATTATCGTTTGACGAATTGGAGACTTTAGTGCATACCATAAAAAATGTTGCTGATGCAGGCGAATTAAAGGTAGCTGAACATTATAAACAGGACATAAGACCTATACAGAGGAGTTATCCATAGGCAAGATCCCTCCACTTAAAGAGCGCATTTTCACTAAAGCTAACTGCCGGGTGCTGATTCTGCTCCGCCGTCAGTACCAGAAAAAAATGCCTGCGCCGTTATTCGGCGCAGGCATTTGTTGCTACGAACCGGGCTACCGGATCATGCTGACTAGGTCCGACAGCATCGTATCGGAGGTGGTGATCACCTTGGAGTTGGCCTCGAAGCCTCGCTGGGCAGTGATCATGTCGGTAAACTCGGTGGACAGGTCGACGTTGGACGCCTCCAGGGAACCGGGCTTGATGCTGCCATAGCCGGACTTGCCGGCATAGCCGGTCTGGGGGGCCCCCGAGTTGTTGGATTCGGAGAACATGGTGTCGCCCTCTTTCTGCAAACCGGAGGGGTTGGCGAAGTTGGTCAGGGCCACCTGGGCCAGGGCCTGGGAGACGCCGTTGGAGTATACCCCGTTGATGGTGCCGCTGGTGTCGAAGGTGATGCTGCTCAGGGCGCCTGCCGTGTAACCATCCTGGCTCTGCGCCAGGGCGCTGGTGTCGGCGGCATTCTGGGTCATGGTGCTGAAATCGGGGGTGATGGCGACCAGATTGGCGCCGTTGCCCGGGTCGAAGGAGATGGTGGTATCTCCCGCAGCCGATTGAAAGTGGCCGGTGGCATCGAAAGTCACTGTGCCGCTGCCTGTCCCTGGACTTGGCGTGATCGTGCCACCGCTGCTGTTGGTGATATTGCTTTGCCAGCCCCAGGTGTTGTTGCCGGTCCTGGTGAAAGTGGTCGTGACGGTATAGGGGTCCCCTTTGGAATCATAGACGGTCTGCGGCACCGAGGTTGATGATGCGGCAGTGAAGCTGACCGAAGGATCGGTGATGGCCACACCAGCCGGTCCAGCAGCAGTAAAGTGATCAATCGTGGTGGTGAGCGCAGGTGGAGAGACGGTGTAGGTATCAGTACCGACAACAACGGTTGTCGATCCTGTTGCAGCTGTAACTTTCCCGGCATTATCCACAGTTATTGTTCCAGTGCCATTGGTTACCGTGCCATTCGTGGAAGTTATGGAATAGTTCCAGGTGTTGAAGGCATTGCTGGGAGTCAGGGTCAATGTCAGGGAAGCGTCATGTCCAGCAGTATCCGAAACAGCGAAGGTCGAAACAAGAGGGCTGACTGTGCCATCGGTGGTTGAGCTGAGGTTGCCTGCCAGAGAGGATTTAGTTGTTGCATTGGCATTGGTGGTGGCCCCCAGGATGGGCACAACGATATCGCCCGGTTTGGTGTTGTTGGGGTCCGGAAGCACGCCGCCGGTTGCTGTCCAACCCTGGACTTTCATCCCGTTGGCGCTGGCCAGGGTGCCGTTGCTGTCGAAACTGAAATTGCCGGTCCTGGTGTAATAATCCTGATTTCCGTTGGCCAGACAGAAGAAACCGTCGCCGTCGATGCCCAGGTCAGTGTTCTTATCGGTGCTCTGCAGGGTATTGCCGCTCATGATGGTGTCGATGCTGCTGACGCTGACCCCGGGGCCGATCTGCATCGGGTTGGTGCCGCCGATGGTTGTTGACGGACGGCTGGCGCTCTGCATGGTCTGGTAGAGCATGTCTTCGAAGGAAACCCGGCTCTTCTTGAAGCCGGAGGTGTTGATGTTGGCGATGTTGTCGCCGATCACGTCGATCCACTCCTGATGGGCCTTGAGCCCGGAAACGGCGGAGGAAAGGGAACGCATCATAAGACATAACCTCCTTTGTGAGAGTGGTTTACGCTGTCGCTGCTGTAAACCTGAGCCCCCTCCGAGAGGTCCGGCTCATTTCTCTCCTGATTTTATTTGTTTGAGATCAGGCAATGACCGCGCTGTCGATGTTGGTGAACACATTGCCCTTGATACTCGGGCCGTCGATGGCCGTGATCACCGTGCGGTTCTTGACGCTGACCACCAATGCCAGGTCATCCACCAGGATCAGCGAGTCCCTCGCCCCTTTTGCTGTCGCCTTCTCCACGGCGTCTGTGATCCGTCCCATCCGGTCTGCCGTGATGTTGATCGACCTTTTGGCGATCATCTCGCTGGCGTGACGGGAAAACTTGAGCGTTTTCTGCGCCAGGATCTCCTCGAATGAGGTGGCCGGCGCCTTGGCCTCGCTGTTGCTGCCCGTGCTGCCCGGCGGTCCTACCGGTTGTATCGGCTGTGGCATGAAGATATTGTCCACCATCTAGCTCGCCTCCGAGTCTGCAAGAGAAGCGCTGCTGATCCAGGATGCGGGGATCTCAGTCCCATTTACCGTAAAATAGATCTCCTTGTCTTTAACTTGGTAGCCCTGGACCTTGCCACTATAAGTGGTGTTCGTATCCGGATCCGTCGCTTCCACATTCTTGCCCAGCATATTGACAGCGAACAGGAGAGAGTTGTTGTCTGCGCTGTTTTGCTGGAGCGTGACCAGCGAGCCCATACTGCTGTTCAGGTTGGTTAACTGGTCGAGGGAGCTGAACTGGGCCAGTTGAGCCATATATGTGGCGTTGTCTACCGGCGACATAGGATCTTGGTTCTTGATTTGCGCTACCAGCAACTTTAAGAAATCATCCTCTCCCATCTGACCGGAGGCTGTTGTAGCTGTATTCTGGCTGCTGGTCGCGGTTGTTGCGGAGATATTATTGACCGACATGGTTTTCACCTCCTTGCCGTGTAGTTTTTTAGCCTTGGATTTAGATTATGCAGTTTAGCGCTCCTGTTCCGGTCCATTGATAGGACTGTGGCGTTTGAGGCTCATCGATGCCGGCGCCACCGTCATACCCGGCAGCAAACTGCAATGGAGACTGGCCGGTCTGCTGCTGGGACTGGTCAGATGCGCCCTGGGAGTTGCCTTGGCCTGCGTTGCAAGAAACACTCAGGTGTTGCCAGGAGACTCCCTGGTCGTTGAGTGCCTGTCTGAGTTCCGGCAGCCGCGCGGCGATCAGGTTGGCCGTTGCCTGGTTTTGAGCAACGAAGCGAGCGTTGACAATGCCGTGTTCCACCTCCACGACGAGCTTGAGGTCGCCCAGGAACTCCGGTTTGAGTTGGATGCTCATCGAGGGGTTGGCGCCTTTCAGTACCAACTGCGCATTGTCGACAATCTGGCCGATCACCTTGCTGGCCAATGTGCCGTCTCCTGCTGCTCCTGCAGTGGATACCACTGCCCCGGCCGGTGAGAAGGTATGCTGTGCCAGGATGGGCTGTACCGAAAAAATAGTGGCTGCCTGATCGCTCGTCCGTGTTGCCTGCGGATCTCCCTGCGGCGCTTTGGCTACGACCGTTTTTTCCAGCGTGAAGAGCGAGGATGTTTGGGCCTGCGCTTTTTGAAATAACTGTCCGGTAGCGCCAGGCGTTTGTCTTGCCTGCGCCGGTGCTCCTAAAGCAAAAAGCTGACTGGCATCTCCTGGCGTCGGGCTGGTTCCTGGCCCATCTGAGCTTGTTGTCGTCATGAGATCGGGTTGTTTTAGAACCGGTTCGGGGGTTTTTGCGAACACGTTCGTGGGCATATTGCCGGTGGCGATATTCGTTGTTCCTGGAAAAAGGGTTGTGTCTGGCGCTGCTTTGTCTCCCGTCCCGGACGCTTCGATCAATCCCTGCGCTAGTGGAACAGCGCTTGCAAAGCTTTGCAGGAGCTTGACCAGGGCACAGGGGGCGCCGGTTAAGGAAACCGTATCCCCGGTGCTGGCTCCGGTGCTGGCTGACAGCAGGGC
>JBEKKU010000006.1:0-40780 GCA_050010575.1 Thermacetogeniaceae bacterium
GCAGGCCGTAGACCGCCTCTTTCAGCAGATCGGGGGCCTCGTGGGCAGCCTGGTACCACTGCTCGTAGAGAGCCGGGTCCGGCAGCCGAAAATCCGCGGCGGCATCGATCATCCGCTTGCCCGCAGCCAACACCTGCCGGGCTACCGGGACCGAAACTCCGTGCGGCAGGGCGCTGAAGACCAGGTCGGAACCAGCGATCAGCTCCGGCACCCGGTCTATATCCAGTATGTCCATATCGGCAAAGCCACTCAGGTGAGGATATACCCGCGACAGGGGCTGCCCGGGGGCATCCTTGGCAGCAACGGTGATGGCCGTCACCTGTGGATGCCTGCACAGTATCCGGACTAGCTCCTCCCCCACGTATCCGGTGGCTCCGACAATACCAACCTTGATGCCCATCTTTCTCTCCCCCTGATATCCGCTCTTTTCTTCTTTTATACCTGGACGGCGAAGGGACGGCGAAAGCCTCCCTACATCATATGTCAAATATTTATTATTATACAGCGATATGCATATTTATACTATATCCCCGACCGGTTTTTTGTTAAAGATCTGTGATCATTCTGTGATAATATTGTAAAAGGGAAAATAAACCTGAACAGGATCGAAGCCCACGCCTAAGGCCAATATTTATACTCATGTGCTTTATTCCGTCCGGCAGCTCGTGACGGAAGAGAACAAAGTTCAAGCGAGGCAGGCGGCAACAGTGAGCGATCCGGCGGCAAAAAAGAGCGACAGCAACCGGCAAGCGGCGATGAGGTTCATCCTCCTGCTCGGTCTGGTCAGCCTGTTTGGGGACATCACCTATGAGGGAGCCCGCAGCATCACCGGCCCCTTCCTCGCCCTGCTGGGAGCGAGCGCCACTGTGGTGGGCGTGGTGGCCGGGCTGGGCGAACTGATCGGCTACAGCCTACGGCTGTTCACGGGATTTGTCACCGAGAAGACGGGGCGCTACTGGCTGATCGCCTTGTGTGGCTACATTATCAATTTCGTCTCGATTCCGTTGCTATCGATTGCCGGCAGCTGGCCGGCTGCGGCCTCGCTGATGATCGCCGAGCGCTTCGGCAAGGCGGTGCGTACGCCAGCCCGGGATTCCATGCTCTCGCATGCCACCACCCAGGTGGGCACGGGCTGGGGCTTCGGCATCCATGAAGCGATGGACTCCACCGGATCGCTGATCGGACCGCTGATCATCGCCGGCATCCTCTTCTGGCATACCGGCGCCTACCGCACCGGTTTCGGCATCCTGTTCATTCCCGCCCTGCTGGCGCTAGGCATGCTGCTCACCGCCCGGATTATCTACCCCAACCCCAGAGAGTTTGAAAAAGTCTCCACCAAACCACGCCCCGACCACCTGACCAGTGTTTTCTGGCTCTACCTGGCGGCCACCGCCCTGATTGCCGCCGGTTTTGCCGACTTCGCCCTGATCGCCTACCACTTCAAGAAGCTGGCGCTGGTCGCCGATGCCGTGATCCCGCTCATGTACGCCTTGGCCATGGGCGTCAACGGTATTGCCGCCCTGGCCCTGGGCCGCATATACGACCGCATCGGTATCAACACCCTGCTGATCACCACGTTGCTCTCGACGCTGTTTGCGCCTCTGGTCTTCTTGGGTAGTGTGCAGTTGGCGGTGCTGGGAATGGTCGTCTGGGGAATCGGGATGGCGGCACAGCAGTCGGTGCTGCGAGCGGCCATCTGTGAGATCACCGCCTGCGATAAGCGGGGCTCTGCCTACGGTATCTTCAACGCCGGCTACGGTATCGCCTGGTTCCTGGGCAGCGCCCTGATGGGAGTCCTTTACGACCACTCGATCATGGCCCTGGTCATCTTCTCCGTGCTGATCCAACTGGCAGCCATCCCGGTGCTGCTGGTGACCAGAAGCAGGGTGGCCTGGCAGCCATAGTTGTCAGATATCCTGGCGTATGTGCTCCGGGATAAAATCCTCGACTATCCGCCCGTCGATCGCCAGGGAAACGGGAAAGCGGGAGGCTGCCCGCACGAACGAGACATGAATGAAAGCTTCAAGAGATAACAGGAGTTTATGGCAGGCAGAGACCCGATAGCGCTAAATAATAATGGGGATATGGGCCCCGCACCTGGTGCAGAGACCGTTCTTCAGTTCTAGAACACGGGTCCGGTAGCCGGTGCGCTCGATGAGGAGATTGCCGCAGGCCGGACAGCAGGTGTTGTCATCGTGCAGCTCCGGGGCGTTGCCGGTGTAGACATATTTCAGCTTGCGGCGGGCGATCTCCTGGGCTCGCCGTAGAGTTTTCAGGGGGGTTGGGGGCAGGTCCAGCTGGTACTGGGGAAAGTAGCGGGAGAAGTGGATGGGGATCTCCGGGTTCAGTCCGGCCAGCCAGTCCACCAGAGCGGCGATCTCCCCATCGCTGTCGTTGAGGGTGGGCACCAGCAGGGTGGTGATCTCCACATGAGAGCGGGTATGGGCGAGTTCCACAGTCTGCTTGACCGGCGCCAGCCTGCCGTGGCAGGTCTCCCGGTAGTAATCCTCGGTGAAGCCCTTGACGTCGATGTTCATGGCATCGATCAGGGGCAGCAGTTCCAGCAGCGGCTCCTCCCGGATGGAACCGTTAGTCACCAGGACGTTCTTCAACCCCTGCTCCCGGGCCAGCTTGGCGGTGTCGTAGACATACTCGTACCAGACCAGCGGCTCGGAATAGGTGAAAGCGATCCCGATGCTGTCCGATCGCTCCCTGGCCAGCACGGCGCTGGCCACCAGTTCCTCCGGCGACACCTCCTGGGTGGACGGGTCGCCATGGGCGATCTGCCAGTTCTGGCAGAAGCCGCAGTGGAAGTTGCAGCCAAAGGTGCCCACGGACAGGATCTGGCTTCCGGGATAGAAGTGGTACAGCGGCTTCTTTTCGATCGGATCGATCCCGATGGAGGAGACCTGACCGTAGTTCAGGCTGTAGAGAGCGCCTCCCTCGTTCCGGCGAGCGCGGCAGATCCCTGCCTGCCCCGGCTCCAGGTGGCAGTTCTGGGGACAGAGACGACACCAGACCTTATTTCCATCCTGTTTCTCGTAGAACCGCGCTTCCTGCATTGTCCCGCCTCGCTTTACATTTCTACTGGCTGCTTATTGCAAGATCTTATTCTGCTGGGCAGCTTTTCCCTTTACCCCTTCCCCTTAAAAACAATCAAGCAAGCCTGACCCCCTACTCATAACGGACGACCTCAAACCGGGCGAGCCTCACCGGCTCATCCGGCAGCAGACCGGCTTTCTGGCGGGCGATCCCCACCTGCTCGGCCACGCTGTCGATCCCCTCCAGGTTCGGCAGCAGCAATCCCACCCGGCCGCGGCTGCTGACGATCACCCCGTAGCGCTTCGGGTCCAACTCATCCTCGAAGGCGATCGGCTCCGGCGGAGAAAGCAAGTCCACGGAGATAGTCAATTCGGCTAACTCCTCCAACTGCACCGGCCAGAATCGGGGGTCCTCCACCCCGGCGCTGACGGCGTTGTTGATGATCTCCTCGGCCAGGTTCTGCCGCACCGGCTGGATGGTGCCGATGCAGCCCCGCAGTGCTCCATGCTTCTTCAGAGAGACAAAGGCGCCCGCCTGGCCCTCCATGCCGGCAGGCACCGGGTCGGGAACCGGCAGCAATCCCCCTTTTCGCAGGTAATGCTCCAGGCTGGCCCGGGCCAGTTGCACGTAGGCCGATGGCTGCTTGCCGGACTGTTGTTCAGATTGCTGCTCAGGCATCGCCAGCACTTCCCTTCTGTGGTGTCCGGGCCGTTGCCGGGGTTGTTGCGCTTGTGGACGGCCCCTTGAGCTTGAACCCGGCTACCAGGTAGCCAACCCCGAAGGGCCCCTCGTAGGAATAGATCACGCTCTCCACCTCGAAATAGCTGAGGGCTCCGAGCAACATGATGATCGGCCGCAGGCCGCACTCACCCGCCCGGTCGGCCAGGATCTCCGGAATGTTTAGAATGCGCTCCTCGTCCATGGCCGCCAGGGATTCCCGGATCAGCCGGTCGAACACCTGGCCCTGGGGGTCGTAGCCTGCCGGGGCCTCCGGCTTTAGCCGGTGTGACATATCGCCGCTGGCTACCAGGCCAATCCGCCGCGGCGATCTGGCGATCGCCCGGGACAGGGCCTGTCCGAACCGGTAATGCTGCTCCGGTGGCAGCAGGCTGATCCCGAACACCACCAGCTTGGCGGTCACGCCTGCCTCCCGCAGGTAGTATAGTGGCACCAGCACGCCGTGATCCAGGCTGTTAGTGTTCAGCTCCACCACCTGCACTCCTACTGGAGCAGCCTCCTCGGCAATGGAGACCGCCAGGTCCCAGTCATTGGCAACCCTGAAAGAGACCTCTGGCACACCGAAGGCGGCGAAGCTGCCCGCCAATTCTTTTCCGTTCAGACAGCCCAAGGCTCCATGCAGGAAAGGAGCGTGCGGGCTAATGAAGACCAGCGATTCCGGCTGGGCAGCAGCAGCCGCCCTGGCCCACTCCTTCATGCCAGTTACGGTGCTGGCTGCCGCCTCCAGCTCCGGCCCTCCCACTTCCGGCACTATGATCGGTGGGTGTGGCGCCAATCCGGCAAACACAAGCATCTCCAATCACCATCCCTTCTAATAATGATCATGTTTGTGATCATGCCCCTGCATTTCCACTTCAAGATTGCCTCAAGCTTTTTATGCTGCCTCAGTAAGGGATAGTAGAGCAATTATTATGCCGAAAACCAACCATTATACCGAATTTATTTCCATTCTATCCTATGGCAACCGGTAAATCAACAAGGCGTCGTCCCTTGCTGAAACCGGTCATCTACCCGGCAGTAGAGACCTGCGCTGCGGCTCAGAGTGTGACCATCAGCAACATCGCCAGCGGGGAGACCGCCTACTACACGACCGATGGCACTAATCCCACGCTTGAAGAAAAGGCTGTTGCCGCATGGTCAACAGCCTTTTTTGATCTGCTCAGGTGCCGGATCTGCATCATCGATCTGATTTCGAGCCAGGGAAATAGCGCCAGGTAGCGCGGGGCGGAGGCGGTAACTGTGAACGGCCGGCAGCGGGCTCATGGCGGGGAGAATCCACTATGGTGAGGCTATCCAGAATCAGTTCTTCCTCCGCCAGTTGTCCATTCTCGTAAAACCAGCGCCTGATCTCTGCATGGGGGATCACCACCGTGATCTCACTGGGCACCGGTAGAGCGCTGCAGCGCCGTACCTGCATCAGCACGTCGGCAATCCTGATCGTCATCTCGTCTCTGTGGGCCACGGTATCCCACCACCTGCCATGTATTCATAATACTGCCATGTAATAGGATATGTAGGACCGGAGCACATGGCACTCTTTACTGCGAGATGGTGTTGAGAAACCGTCTACCCGCATAAAAGATATTATGGGGTTTTGGCCGGAAGTGACACGGTGAACAGGGGTGACAGCGTGAACGATAAGGAAAAGGATTTTTACACGGTCCGCGGCTATGAACGGCTGCGCCAGGAAGACAGATCAGTCACTCCCAGCATGGAAGACTACCTGGAGATGATCTACCGGCTATCCAGGGACCGGGGCTATGCCAGAATCGGTGACCTGGCCAGCGCCCTGCATGTGCAGCCCCCTTCCGCCAGCAAGATGGTGCAGAAACTGTCAGAGGTCTCCTTTTTGCACTACGAAAAATATGGCATGATCGAACTGACCGGGCAGGGGCGGGAATTGGGGGAGTACCTGGTCGAGCGCCACGAAACCATCGAACGGTTTCTGAAGTTTATCGGGGCCAACAAGGGCATTCTGGAGGAGACTGAAAAGATCGAACACAACCTGAGCCAGGAGACCGTGAAGCAGATCATGCTGCTAGTGCAGTTCATGGAGGGAAACCAGCAGTGGATGGATGCCTTCACTGCCTACAAGAAAAACTTTGCCTAGCCTGCAGGCGGAGCGTGGCAGGCGGGTAGCACCAGGATAGCGATGCCCCACATGATCCGCGTAATTTTAGCCCGGCTCACCGTTGATCTTTCCGAAGTGAGCCAGCGGCCAGTAGATCAGGTCAGCCTTGCCGATCGCCCCGGAGAAACTGGCGTAACCCCAGTTGCGGCTGTCGAAGCTGTTATTCCGGTTATCCCCCATCATGAACAGGTTACCCGGGGGGACGAGCACCGGGGGCTCGAAGTCGATTTTTGGTTTTGCCTTGATGTAGGGCTCGTTGAGCGGCTGTCCATTCACATACACAGTCCCGCCGCGCACCTCCACCCGGTCACCGGGCAGTCCGATTACCCGCTTGATCAGCGGTACCCCATGGCTGACCCCCGGCGGCGCCCAGAAAACGATCACGTCACCGCGCCGCAGTTGGTTTGGGTTGAAGAACAGCTTCTGCACAATCACCCGGTCACCGATCTGGATGGTCGGTTCCATGGAACCGCTCGGTATCACCCGCGCCTCCGCCACGTAACTTCTAATAACCAGCGCCAGGGCTACCGCTATCAACAGAGGCAGCACCCAGTCGGACCATAACCTGCGCAACATCAATTACCCCTCGCCTTGCTTCATAATTGAACAGGCGCGATTAGCGCCAGAGCTTCTACTTCTCCATGCGGGGGACGATTTCCTCTTTATCTTAATAGGGACTCTTGGGAGCAGGCTGGCCGGCAAAGAAATGCACTACACCAGCATAGACGCACCAGGCAACCCTGTTCTGGTAGGCTGGTTCGGTGAGGAGGATTCCCTCCCGGGGGTGGGACAGGAAGCCGGCCTCTACCACAATGGCCGGCCTTTTCAGGTCGCGCAGCACAAAGAAGTCCGCCCCCTTCGCCCACCGGTACTGCTCACCGAGAACGGCGATCAGTTCCTGTTGGACTAAGGCAGCCAGACGGTAGCTCTCATTGGAACGGGGATGGTAGAAGACCTGCGCCCCCTCACAGTCGGCCGAAGGGTAACTGTTCAGATGGATGCTGATAAAGATGTCGGCATGCTGCTTGTCCGCCAGACCCAGGCGCGCCTGCAATTCATCCCTGTTGCTCAGGCCGGGCAGATGTTCCCGATCTGTCAGGTCGTAGTCCCCCTCTCGGGTGAGCACGGCAGACGCCCCGGCCTGCCTGAACATGGCAGCCAGACGCTGGGCTATTTGCAGGTTGATATCCTTTTCCAAGACTCCAGCGCGGCTCACCGCCCCAGGATCGATCCCTCCGTGGCCAGGGTCGACCACGATTACTTTGCCGGCCACCGACCAGGACATGGCCTGCACTGCCCGGCGCTCCCGTGCCGCGACAGCATAGGGATAGCAGGCGCCACTCAGGAGCAATGCCAATAAGGAAACCAGCATCAAGCGCTGGTTGATTCTGAACACCCGTAAAAAAATAAATGGACGCATTCACACGCCTGCCCTCGTTCAACCCTCTTGCAAAATGTTATGCAGGGCGAAGTGGATTTATCCATTCAACTATTGCCATTACGCCAGTGGCAAGCCCTTGACCGGATCGACGGCAGAGCGGCAGGACCGCTCGCCGCTGTTAGCGCTTGGAGAACTGCGGCGCCTTCCGGGCCTTCTTCAAACCGTACTTTCTTCTCTCTTTCATGCGCGGGTCGCGAGTCAGAAAGCCGGCCTTCTTCAACGACGGCCGTAGTGCCGGGTCTACCTTGAGTAGCGCCCTGGCTATCCCCAGCCTGACTGCTCCTGCCTGGCCGGTGATTCCGCCACCCTCGACGCGGGCGATCACGTCAAAACGGGTAGCCGTACCGGTGATCTCCAACGGCTGCCTGAGCACCACCATCAGCGTGGGCTTAGCAAAGTATTGTTCCGCCTGGTGTCCGTTGATGTTGATCTGTCCCCCTCCGGGAACAATACGCACCCGGGCGATGGCAGTCTTTCTCCGTCCCGTACCCTGATACATCACTTGTGCCAAAATAACTCTCCTGCCTTTCAGCTATTTTCTGATCGTCCAAACTTCCGGCTTCTGTGCGGTGTGAGGATGAGCCGCTCCCCGGTAGACCCGCAACTTCCGGTAGATCTGGCGCCCCAGGCGATTGTGCATCAGCATGCCCCAGACGGCCTTTTCAATCGCCCTTTCCGGCTTGGTGCGCAACAGATCGGCATATTTCATCTGCTTCAAGCCGCCCGGATAACCGGTATGCCAGATATATAGCTTATTCTCCAGTTTCTTGCCCGTCAGATGCACCTTTTCGGCGTTGATCACCACAACGTGGTCACCCACGTCAACATTCGGAGTAAACTCTGGCTTGTACTTCCCCCGGAGAATGTTGGCCACTTCGCTAGCCAGCCGGCCCAGGGTCTTGCCATCCGCGTCGATCAGATACCACTTGCGGTCCTTTTCCTGCGGTTTGGCCATGTATGTATGCAATCCTGCTACCCCCTCTTGCTGCAACTGCGTCCTGATGTCTTGCTGATACAGTCCACAACAGAAATTATTTTAAGAAACCCGAGTGGCTGCTGTCAAGAACAACCACCGTATTTATATAACCCGCAACGGTTCAAACAACTGGCTGCATCTGCTGGTGATCAGGCCATCCGGTTCCTCCCTGTAGGCGATCCGCACTAGAAACAGCCCCCTGGGCGGCAGCGTCGGCCCGCCCTCACCTCGCGCCCCCGATGCCAGCAATTCTCCGATCCTTGCCGGATCGGCCCGGCCGAGTCCGATCTCCACCAACATGCCCGTCATCAGCCGTACCATCTTATATAGAAACCCGTTGGCAGCCACCCGAAAGCCGACCCAGTCGCCATTCCTAAAAACATTACTGGCAAATACCTGCCGTGCCGTACTTCTGGCGCTGCTGCCTACGGCCGAAAAGGCCTTGAAATCGTGGGTACCCCTAAAACAATCCGCTCCCTGTGCCATCCGCTCCTGATCGAGCGTCTGCGGGACGTGGTAGGAGTAATTGTGCCAGATCGCAGACCGTTGCTGGCGATTCAGGATCAAGTAGCAATACTCCTTAGCTTTGGCCGAGCACCTGGCGTGGAACGAGTCATCCACCTCCTCGGCGCTACTGATGGCCACATCCGACGGCAGCAATCCGTTCAGGGCTGCTGGCCAGCGCTCCGTCGGGATCCCGGACTCCGTGGCGAAGTTTACAACCTGCCCCAGAGCATGCACCCCGGCATCGGTGCGACCGGCGCCTACTGTCAGGTGCTCCACGCCGGTCAACTGTTCGAGGGCTGCATCCAGCACCCCCTGCACCGTGCGCAGGTTGGTACCAGTTTGCTTCTGCCAGCCGCTGAAACCAGTGCCCTCATACTCCAGGGTCAACTTAAGCCAGCGCTTCACCGGACCCCCGCCCTAAACGAGTTCCACAAGCGCCATCGAAGCGCCGTCCCCGCGGCGATAGCCCACCTTCATGATGCGGGTGTAGCCGCCGTTGCGCTCCTTGTACTTGGGAGCGATCTCGTCGAACAGCTTCTTGACCACGGTCTCGTCAAACAGGTAGGACAAGGCCTGCCGCTTAGCGTGCAGGTCGCCCCGCTTGCCCAGGCTAATCATCTGGTCGGCTATGCTCGCCAGTTCCTTAGCCCGCTGTTCGGTGGTCTCGATCCGCTCCTCCCTCAGCAGGGATGTTACAATATTTCTCAGCAGACTTCTGCGATGGTCGCTTCGAAACCCTAGTCTCCGGTACACTTCAGATCACCTCTTTTTTACATGACTGCTACTCGTCGATCTTCTTTAAGGACAGACCCAACTCGGACAACTTGGCGTCCACTTCCTCGAGGGATTTCTTGCCCAGGTTGCGCACCTTGATCATATCTTCCTCAGTACGCTGGATCAGGTCCTCCACCGTGTTGATGGCCGCCCGCTTCAGGCAGTTGTAAGAGCGCACCGATAGTTCGAGTTCTTCGATCGGCATGTCCAGGAGCCGTGACCGCTCGTCGATCTTCTTGTCCGGCAGCACTGGGTCCTCCTCCACCTTATCGGTGAGGCCGACAAACAGTCTGAAGCGCTCGATCAGATTGCGGGCTGCCAGGCTGACCGCCTCTTCCGGAGTGATGGTGCCGTTGCTCCAGACCTCCAGAGTCAGCTTGTCAAGGTCGGTCTGCTGGCCGACCCGGGTGTTCTCCACCGTGTAGTTGACCTTGTAGATGGGGGAGAAGATGGAGTCCACCGGGATCACCCCGATCGCCTGATCGCTTTCCTTGTTTTTCTCTGCCGGGACGTAGCCCCGGCCCTTTTTCACCGTCATTTCCATGAATAAGCGGCCGTCAGGCTCCAGGGTGGCAATGTGCAACTCCGGATTGAGAATGTCGATGTCCGAGCCGGCGATGATGTCACCGGCCGTGACCTCCCCCTCCTCCTTGGCCTCGATTCTGATGATCTGGGGCTCATCGCCGTGGTGTTTGATGGCCAATTCCTTCACGTTCAGCATGATGTCCGTGGTGTCATCACGCACCCCGGGGATGGTGCTGAATTCGTGGAGCACCCCTTCGATCTTTACGGTAGTCACTGCTGCTCCTACCAGAGAGGAGAGCAACACCCGCCGCAGGCTGTTGCCCAAGGTGGTGCCGTAACCCCGCTCCAATGGCTCGACAATAAACTTGCCATAGGTGCCGGAGCTTCCGTTTTTAATATGTTCTATGCGAGGTTTATCAAAGTCCAACAAGTGTCAGACCTCCTTTAGTGCAGGCGTGCCGACCCCGACCTCGACTCCGACCCACTGCGTGGGTACCCCGTCGTGGGTACCCCGCCTGAAGCGGAGCTTCAGAGCCTGCCCGCGCTCACTACTCTACTGATGAAGCTAAGCCTCAGAGCCTGATCCCATAAACTTTCTGAATTCCTTAACGGGAGTAAAGCTCCACGATCAGGTGTTCTTTGATCGGGGTGTCGATATCTTCCCTGGACGGGAACCCCTGTACGCGCACCCGCATTTTTTCCAGATCTACTTCCAGCCATGGTGGAGGAGTCTTATGAGCGGCAGTCTCCGCCAACTCAGAGAAGCGTGCCTGGTCCTTGCTCACCGGAGCAATCTCGATGATCTCCCCTACCTTGACCAGGTACGAGGGAATGCTGACGCGCCTGCTGTTTACCGTTATATGCCCATGTCTCACCATCTGGCGTGCTTCAGCCCGGGATGCCGCAAAACCGACCCGGTAGACCACGTTATCCAGTCGGCGCTCCAGCAATTGTAGCAGGTTCTCGCCAGTGATGCCTTTCTGCCGCTCGGCGATGCCAAAATAGCGGCTGAACTGACGTTCCAGAATCCCGTAGATCCGCCGGGTACGCTGTTTTTCCCGCAACTGCAGGCCGTATTCGGTCACTTTCTTGCGGCCCTGCCCCTTGTCTCCCGGAGCGTAACTGCGACGGTCGATGGCACATTTGGGAGTGTAGCAGCGGTCGCCCTTGAGGTACAACTTCATGCCCTCGCGGCGGCACAGGCGGCAGACAGCTCCTGTATATCTTGCCATATGTCCTTTTCCCTCCTTAAGTGTGCAGGCGTGCTGTTCGCCCACTCGGGCACTCCCGGGTACCCTCTGGGTACCCCTCTTGGAGTACCCCGCGCCCCGCTCGTAAACTGCGGTGCTAGGTCCGGTGGACCCGGCGCGGTGGGCACAGTCCCCCCTGATGCTCGCTTCGCTCACTACCTATAGTAAGCGAAGCTTCAGAGCCTGCCTTGTCTTAAATGTTTATACACGCCGTCTTTTGGGAGGCCGGCAGCCGTTATGTGGAACAGGGGTCACATCTTTAATGGTGCTGACTTCCAGACCAGCCGCCTGCAGCGATCTGATCGCTGCTTCCCGGCCCCCGCCGGGCCCCTTGACAAAAGCCTCCACCTGTTTCATCCCGTGTTCCATTGCCGTCTTAGCAGCTGATTCCGCAGCCAACTGAGCGGCAAAAGGAGTGCCCTTGCGGGTGCCCTTGAATCCCATCATGCCGGAGCTAGCCCAGGCGATGGCATTGCCGCCGGGATCGGTGATGGTGATGGTGGTGTTGTTGAAGGTTGACCGGATATGGGCCACCCCATGTTCAACGTTTTTTCTTTCCCTGCGTTTAGTCCTTGTCTGTCGCTTTGGCACCTTGATCCTCCTTTAGTGCAGGCGTGCTGTTCGCCTTCAGAGCCTGCCCTTTAGTGCAGGCGTGCTTTCAGCCTGAGGCTCAGCCGGGGATCCCACCGAAGGTGGGTCTGCCTGCCTTTCTCACTACTTCTTGCGGCGCACTCCCACAGTCCGGCGCGGGCCCTTCCGGGTTCTGGCATTGGTACGGGTACGCTGACCGCGTACCGGTAGCCCGCGGCGGTGGCGCAAGCCACGATAGGAGCCGATCTCGATCAGCCGCTTGACATTCATAGTATGTTCGCGGCGCAGATCACCCTCTACCTTGCACTCCTTGTCGATCACTTCCTGAAGCTTACCTACCTCTTCCTCGGTCAGGTCCTTGATCCGGGTGCTTGGGTTGATCCCGGTTTTTCTAACAACACCTGCCGCGGTGGTCTGGCCGATACCGTAGATATAGGTGAGAGCTGTTTCCACCCGTTTATCACGCGGTAAATCGACACCGGCGATTCTTGCCATCATCCAACCTCCTTATTGGGATGTGCGAGGTGAGAGGCGGGTGCCTGGAGCGTTTCCGCCCTGGGCACGGTGGGATTCTCGTTAGCATTGGCTCCGCGCCCCGCCCCTCCCTGAGGGAACCCGGACACCCGGGCACCCGGCCTTCTATTCCCACTTCCCACTTCTCAATTAGCCCTGCTTTTGCTTGTGCTTGGGGTTCTCACAGAGAACCATCACTCTGCCCTTGCGTCGAATGATCTTGCATTTTTCGCAGATCGTCTTGACAGAAGCTCGCACCTTCAAGTTAAACGCCCCCTTAATTACTACGAAAAACGGCGTATGTTTTTCTGATCGGCGGTTAAACTTATTTAAAACGATAGACAATCCGTCCGCGGGTCAGGTCATAAGGTGAAAGTTCCACGGTGACCTTATCGCCTGGCAGGATGCGGATAAAGTGCATCCTGATCTTGCCGGAAACATGGGCCAGTACCCGGTGTCCATTCTCCAACTCCACCCGGAACATGGCGTTGGGTAAGGCCTCGATCACTTTGCCCTCGACTTCGATTACATTTGTTTTTGACTTGGGCATATCATTTCTCTACCCCCCTCGTATCGGAATCATTGCCTACCACAGTCTGCATAAACCCGGCAATCACTTTACGAACCTCAACATTACCAACCTGCTGACCGGCTTCCCACTGCTGCGCCAGATGTTCCGCCACTGCTGGGTAAAACTGCAGGTGCTTGACATTCTTACGCTTGGGGTTTTCAATTCTACGCCTGTCTCCGTTTACGAGGTAGATAAAAGCATCATCTATGATCTCCAGAACGAGGTAGGGTACGCCCCGGTCGCGGCCACGTTTGGAAACTGCCAATTGCCCAACAACCGCATTGCTCACCACATTGCTCTCTTGAACCATCTCCCGCCTCCTTTAGCACAGGCCGTGCTGGGTATTGCTTGCGGCGCGCCTGAAGCGAAGCTTGAGAGCCTGCCTCTTAGAGCCGGGTGAGGATCTCCGGTACTCCCTCGGTGATCAGAACGGTGTGTTCAAAGTGGGCTGACAGGCTCTGATCCTTGGTTACTGCTGTCCACCCGTTGGACTGCAGCGCCACTTCATAGGTACCCACGCTGACCATCGGTTCAATGGCAATAACCATGCCTGGCTGCAACCGCGGCCCTAACCCGGTTTTGCCGTAGTTGGGCACCTGGGGCTCCTCATGCATGTGACTGCCAATACCATGCCCCACAAAGTCCCTGACCACCTGGTAGCCGTGGGATTCCACGTAATGCTGTACTGCAGCGGAGATATCCCCGATCCGGTGACCGGGTGTTGCCTGTTCGATCCCCTGGTACAAGGACTGCTCCGTTACCTGCATCAACTTGGCGGCCTCAGTAGAGACCTCTCCCACCGGAAAAGTCATGGAAGCATCACCATAGTATCCGTGGATCACCGAACCGATGTCAATGCTAATAATATCCCCTATTTCCAGTTTTCTTAAACCAGGAATCCCGTGGATAACCTCTTCGTTCACCGAGGCACAGATGCTGGCAGGGAACCCCTGGTATCCCAAAAACGCCGGCTCTGCTCCCGTCCTGCGCAGAAACTCTTCAGCAAACCGGTCAAGTTCACCGGTGGTAATCCCAGCCTTGACCTGCTTGCCTAACTCCTGCAAGGTCAGAGCGACGATCCGCCCGGCCTCCCGCATGTAGGAGATCTCCCGGGCTGACTTCAAGGTGATCATCGGCTAAGACTCCTTAACAGACCTGACATTGATGCCCATACCTCATCTATTCCCAGTTCGCCGTCCACTTCCTGCAGCACGCCACGCTGCTGATAGAACTCCAGCAGGGGCGCGGTCTGGTCGGCATAGACCCGCAGCCGGTCGCTGACCGTCTCGGCGGTGTCATCACTGCGCTGGTATAGTTCGCCGCCACAACGGTTGCAGACACCTGACTGCCTGGGCCTGTTGAATACCATGTGGTAGGTCGCCCCACATTGGCGACAGACCCGGCGCCCGGTCAGGCGCTCTAACAAGGCGGCTGGAGCCACTTTGATGTTCAGCACCAGGTCCAGTTTCATTCCCAGTTCACCCAGCAGCTGCTCCAGGGCCTCCGCCTGGGGGATGGTACGGGGAAACCCGTCTAACAGGAATCCAGTTGCGCAGTCCGGCTCCTGCAGGCGCTCCCTGACGATTCCGATAGTGACCGCATCCGGCACCAGTGACCCGGCATCCAGGTACGACTTGGCCTGACGGCCAAGCTCGGTGCCCGCCTTGATCGCCGCCCGAAAAATATCTCCGGTAGCGATATGAGGTATTTTACAGTCCTCGGCAATGCGCTCCGCCTGGGTGCCCTTGCCAGCGCCAGGTGGGCCCATCAATAATATTCTCATCCTGGTATCTTCACTCCTCTGCCATTTTGGTCGTTGGCAGTTAGTCGTTGCAATCACCATTTCAGAGCCCGCCTACTTCATGAAACCCTGGTAATGCCGCATCAACAGGTGCGACTCGAACTGCTTCATCGTCTCCAGCGCCACGCCCACCACGATCAGCAGGGCTGTTCCCCCGAAATACAGGGAGGGGATGCCAGTGGCAGCGATCATGAAGTTTGGCAGCACCGCAATCAGCGCCAGGAAGATAGCGCCTACCAGGGTGAGCCTGGTCAGGATCCGGTTGATGTATTCACCGGTCGGCCGGCCCGGACGCAGACCCGGTATGAAACCGCCGTATTTCTTCAAGTTGTCGGCCACGTCCATCGGGTTAAAGATGATCGCCGTGTAAAAGTAGGTGAAGAAGATGATCAGTAAAGCGTACAGTATGGAGTTGATCGGTTTCCCAAACTGTAAATTGACGGTGACCCATTGCGCCCAGGCGTATTTGGTCATCCACTGGGCAATCTGCACCGGAAACATCAGGATCGACATGGCGAAGATGATCGGAATCACGCCCCCCTGATTGACCCGCAGTGGGATGTGCGTACTCTGACCACCGTAGACCTTGCGCCCCATCACCCGCTTGGCGTACTGCACCGGGATCCGGCGCTGGCCTTCATTGACGGCAACCACGGCGGCGATCACCAACAACCCCAGGATTACTAACGAGCCCACGCTCCAGTAGGAGATGGTGCCCGCCTGCAACTGGGTGAAGGTATTCACCGCTCCGGCCGGCAGCCGTGAGACGATGCCGGCGAAGATGATCAGCGAGATGCCATTCCCGATCCCCTTCTCGGTGATCAACTCACCCAGCCACATCAATACGGCTGTTCCTGCGGTCAGGGTGACGGAGATCAGCAGGTAGGAACCGATGCCCGGGTGCAGCAGTACAACTTGACCTCCGGTGAGGCTGGTCGGCCGTCCAAGGGCGATCGACATACCGATGGCCTGGATAAATCCGAGCACTACGGTACCGTAGCGTGTGTACTGCGTGATGATCTTCCGCCCGGCCTCCCCCTCCTTGGAGAGCTGCTCCAGCCGGGGGATGACTATGGTCAACAACTGAATGATGATCGAGGCGTTGATGTATGGCGTGATGCTCATGGCAAAAACGGTCAGCTTTTTAAAGGCTCCACCGGAGATCATGTCAAAAAATCCGAAAAACTGCCCGGATAACATCTTCGCCAACGCATCATGGTTGATGCCAGGCACGGGGATATGTGCCCCGATCCGGAAGACCAGGAACATCAGCAGGGTGAACAGCACCTTGCGCCGGAGATCGCCCAGCTTCCAGGCACCCGTGATCGATTCGAACATCTAGATCACCTCAACCTTGCCGCCGGCAGCTGTGATTTTCTCCACAGCTCCCTTGCTGGCGCCGTGCACCTTGATGGTCAAGGGGCGGTCTATTGCGCCATGGCCCAGAAGTTTGATCCGGAGATCGCGATTCCTGACAAATCCCTCTTCGAAGAGAAGGTCCGGTGTGACCTCAGTTCCAGGCGCCAGTTGGTTCAGGTCTCTGATATTGACCACAGCCATCTCTTCACGATGGATGTTGGTAAACCCCCGCTTGGGGATACGCCGCGACAGCGGCATCTGCCCGCCTTCAAAACCACGGCGCACACCGCCTCCGGACCGGGCCTTCTGCCCCTTGTGCCCTCTCCCGGAGGTCTTGCCAAGGCCGGATCCGATGCCCTGGCCCTTGCGAGTACTTTTAGTCCGGGATCCCGCTGCAGGACTTAGATCATGCAACCTCATGCCTTCTTCTCCCCTTCCTGCCGCGCCACCGGTGCTACTGCCACCAGGTGCTGGACGTGCCTGATCATGCCCCGGATCGACGGCTGGTCGGCCTGGATCACCGAACTGTTCATCTTACCCAAGCCCAGGGCCCGCAACACCTTACGCTGCTGCTTCGGATAGCCGATCGGGCTACGGACCAGGGTGATCTGCAACATATCTGACACTGTCAATTCCTCCTATGGATGCATGATGCCGAAGTCAGATCTGTCCTTCCAATCGCTTTTCTACCTCTGACCTCTTGCTTCCGGCATCCGATACTGCCTGTTTACCCGATTAATTCCTCGACAGTCTTGCCGCGGAACCTGGCAACATCTTCGACCCGCTTCAAGCCCTTGAGGCCTTCAATGGTCGCGTGCACCATGTTATGGGAATTGGAGGAGCCCAGGGACTTGGTTAGGATGTCCTTGATCCCTGCCGCTTCCAACACTGCACGCACCGGGCCACCTGCAATCACGCCAGTACCGGGGGAAGCTGGCTTCAGCAGCACTTTGCCGGCGCCAAACTCGCCGGTGATCATGTGGGGAATACTCGTGCCCTTCATGGGGATCTCGATCATGCTCTTCTTGGCATCCTCGATCCCCTTCCTGATGGCCTCCGGCACCTCTCCGGCCTTACCCAGACCAGCGCCTACGTGTCCCTGGCCGTCGCCCACGACTATCAGAGCGCTAAAACTGAACCTGCGGCCGCCCTTGACCACTTTGGCAACCCGGTTGATCGTCACTACTTTTTCTGTTAACTCCAGAGCGTTGGGATCAATACGCAAAACAACGATTCCTCCCTTGACCTCTAGAAATCCAGGCCTTGTTCCCGGGCCGCCTCAGCAAGTGCAGCAACCCGACCATGGTAAAGATTGCCACCCCGGTCAAACACAACCTTGGTGATACCCTGCGCCAGCGCCCGTTCGGCAATCAACTTGCCAATACCGCGAGCGGCCTCGGTGTTCTTCCTGCTGCCCTCGCCCACACGGAACTCCGGAGCTAGAGTGGAGACAGCAACCAGCGTCCGGCCCTGTACATCGTCAATCACCTGGGCGTAGATATGATTGAGGCTCCTGTACACACACAGCCGTGGCCGTTCCAGAGTGCCGAACACCTTTTTCCGGACCCGGACGTGCTTACGTTGGCGAATTTCCTGACGTGTCTCTCTTGGCATTCTACGTCACCCCTTACTTCTTGCCCTTTACGCCTGCTTTGCCAACCTTGCGCCTGATCACTTCATCCTCATACTTGATGCCCTTGCCCTTATAGGGTTCTGGCTTGCGTACCGCCCGGATCTTCGCCGCCAAGGCGCCCACCTGTTCCTTATCGATGCCATTGACGCTGATCCTGTTCGGTGCTGGCACCTCAACACTCAGGTTGTTGCCCGGGTCGATCTCTACTGTATGGGCATAGCCCACTGTGAGCACCAGTTTGTCGCCCTGTTTGGCAGCCCGGTAACCGACACCCACCAACTCCAATTTACGGGTAAAGCCCTTGGTCACGCCGTCCACCATATTCTGCAACAACGCTCGGGTCAACCCATGCAACGCCCGGTGCTGTTTCTCGTCCGACGGCCGGGTGACCACCAGTGCGGTCTCCTCGCGGGTGATCCCAATTGCCGGATGCATCTCTCGCTTCAGCATCCCTTTGGGGCCCTTGATCTCCACCAGGTTACCGTCGATCTTCACATCTACTCCTGCCGGTATTGTCACCGGAAGACGTCCCACCCTGGACATGGCGTCACCTCCCTTACCAAATGTAGCAGATAACTTCTCCGCCCAAACCGTCCAGTCTGGCCTTCTTATCCGTCATCAGGCCTTTGGGGGTCGAAATGATAGCGATCCCCAGGCCGCCTAGCACCTTCGGAACCTCATCCTTCTGTACGTATACACGCAAACCCGGTTTGCTGATCCGCTTCAGTCCGGTGAGGACCTTCGTCTTATTGGGTCCGTACTTCAGGTAGAGGCGCAGGATTCCCTGTTTGCCATCGTCGATCTTGTCATAGTTCCGTACGAAACCCTCATTCTTCAAAATCTCGGCCAGTGCCCGCTTCATCCTGGAATTGGGGATCTCTACGCGCTCCTTGTTGGCCTGGTTCGCGTTGCGGATGCGGGTTAAGAAATCTGCAATCGGGTCTGTCAACATCTGTGTTTCAGAGCCTCCTTTGTGCCGCTTTACCAGCTGGCCTTGACCACGCCGGGGATCTGCCCCTTGAAAACCAGTTCCCGGAAACAGATACGGCACATTCCATATTTACGCAGGTAGGCGCGCGGCCGCCCACAAAGCTTGCAGCGGTTATAGGCCCGGACCTTGAACTTCGATGGTCTCATTTGCTTGGCAATCAAAGATTTTTTGGCCACTTACATCCCTCCTTAATCGGACGCCGGAAGTCGGATTCAGATTGGATCCATCTACTGGCTTGCCCCCGGGTTTTCAGATATCCTTTCAGGCTTTTAACGGCTTTTTCTGACCTCGTGCATCTGCCCTCTGCAATGGTCAGCTTTCCCGGAAGGGCATGCCTACCAGACGGAGTAGATCCCGCGCTTCCTCATCGGTCTTTGCGGTGGTTACCACGACAATATCCATTCCCCTGGTCTTGTCGATCTTATCGTAATCGATCTCCGGGAAGATCACCTGCTCCCTGAGCCCCAGAGTATAATTACCCCGTCCGTCGAAGGACTTGGGCGAAACCCCCCGGAAGTCACGCACCCTGGGCAGAACTACGCTGACCAGCTTGTCGACGAAGTCGTACATGCGGTTGCCCCGCAGGGTGACCTTGCAACCGATCTTCATGCCCTCACGCAGCTTGAAGGCTGCGATGGACTTGCGCGCCTTGGTCACCACCGGACGCTGGCCGGTGATGGTGGTCATATCTTTCACCGCCGCTTCCAGCGACTTGGGATTCTGAATAGCTTCGCCGACGCCCATATTGACGACAACCTTTTCCAGGGCGGGCACCTGCATCACGTTTTTATAATTGAACTTCTTCACCATCTGGGGAACGATCTCCTGACGGTAGCGTTCTTTCAGCCCCATCACCCACTGCCTCCTTAACCACAAGCCTCTACTGCTTGTCGATAATTTCCCCGCACTTCTTGCAAGCCCGGTAGTATTTCTGGTCTACCAGCTTCTTCGCCACACGGGTTGGCTGACTGCACTTGCTGCAGACCAGCATCACGTTGGAACCGGCGATCGGGGCTTCCTTTTCCACGATCCCCCCCTGCGGCAGCGAACGGGTGGGGCGGCTGTGGCGCTTGGCAACATTTACCCCCTCGACGATCACCCTCTGGGTGGCGGGATAGACCTGGATCACCTTGCCCCGCTTGCCCGCATTCTTCCCCGCCAACACCAACACTGTATCGCCCTTGCGTACATGAACCTTATGCTGTATCATCTATTCCCTTCACCTCCGCCTGTGCCTCTCATTAGAGCACCTCTGGCGCCAGAGAAACGATCTTCATGAAATCCTTGTCCCGCAACTCCCTGGCTACCGGGCCGAAGATACGCGTCCCGCGAGGGTTTTTCTGGTCGTTGATAATTACTGCCGCGTTCTCGCTAAATTTGATATACGAACCGTCCGGGCGGCGGATCTCCTTGCGGGTTCTGACCACCACCGCCGTCACCACTTCGCCCTTTTTGACCATGCCACCGGGGCTGGCCTCTTTCACGGAGCAGACGATGATGTCGCCGACCGAGGCATAACGGCGCAGGGATCCTCCCATCACCCGAATGCACATCAGCCGCTTAGCGCCGGTATTGTCTCCGGCTCTAAGTATTGTTTGCGGCTGTATCACCTGGGACTGCCCCCTTTCCGGTCATGCCCCTGTCGGCAGCCCGGGCCAGGATCTCGGACACCCGCCACCGCTTATCCTTGCTCAGCGGACGCGTCTCCATGATTCTCACCTTGTCCCCTACCTTGCAGGCGTTGGTCTCGTCATGGGCCATGAACTTTTTTGACCGGGTTATCGTCCGCCCGTAAAGGGGATGCCGGACCCTGGTTTCCACCAGCACGACCGCGGTCTTATCCATCTTATCGCTTACTACGGTTCCAATACGTGTTTTGCGCTGTGCTCGCTCACTCACCCGCGCCACCCCCTATCAACCTTGACTTACTTGAACATCCCCGGTGCGCAGGGCGCGCTGCCGGTCCGATCTTTCCCGGTCCAATTCTCGCTCTCTGACAATGGTCTTGGTGCGGGCAAAGGCCCGGTGTACATCCCGGATCCGCATGGGGTTTTCCAACTGCCCTGTAGCCATCTGGAAACGAAGCCGAAACAGCTCATCCTTCAAATCGAGCAGCTTTTTCTCCAGCTCGTCATCGGTCAGGTCCCGCAGATCCTTAGCCTTCTGTACCGGCATCACTACCACCCGCTTCCTGCCGTTTTATAAATTTGGTCTTGATTGGAAGCTTATGACCCGCCAGGCGCATGGCCTCCCGGGCTTCCTCTTCCGGCACCCCGGCCAACTCGAACAGCACCCGGCCCGGTTTGACCACGGCCACCCAGAAATCGGGCGCTCCTTTACCGCTTCCCATTCTGGTCTCAGCCGGCTTGGCAGTAACCGGCTGGTCCGGAAAGATCTTGATCCATACTTTACCGCCTCTTTTGACGTGCCTGGTCATGGCGATACGGGCGGCCTCGATCTGGCGGGCGCTGATCCAGCCTGCTTCCAGAGCCTGTAGGGCGTATTCTCCAAACATGACCTCGAAGCCCCGGTTGATCTTACCGGTTGGCCAGCGCAGATGCTGTTTGCGATAGATAACCCGCTTCGGCATCAACATGGTTAACCCTCGCCCCCTTCAGCCCCGGTCGGGTTCCCACCCGGCGGGTTCCCCACCCGTTCCGGGTTCCCGGCGGGCGGGTTCTCGGCAGGCGCTACGCGTTTCTTCTTTTCAGGAAGAATCTCGCCCCGGTAAAGCTTCACCTTGACCCCGATCTTGCCGTAGGTGGTGCTGGCTTCAGCAAAACCGTAATCGATATCGGCCCGCAGAGTCTGAAGGGGGACCTTGCCTTCGGCGTGCCATTCACTACGAGCCATTTCAGCCCCACCCAGGCGCCCGTTGACACCGATCCGGATACCCTGAGCGCCCATGCGCATGGAGCGGGATACTGCCTGTTTGATTGCCCGGCGAAAAGCGATACGCTTCTCCAACTGGGCGGCCACATTTTCAGCCACCAACTGAGCCTCCAGTTCCGGACGCTTGATCTCCATGATATTGACGTTGACCTGCTTGCCGGTGATCCGCTCCAGATCTTTCCGCAGCAACTCCACCTCGGTCCCGCCCCGACCAATGACGATGCCTGGTTTGGCAGTATGAATGGTGAGGCGTACGCGGTTGGCCGCCCTTTCGATCTCGACCCGGGAGACGCCGGCCACGAACAGTTTCTTCTTGATATAGTTGCGCAGGGCGATGTCCTCGTGGAGCAGATCGCGATAATTTCTGCCCGCATACCACTTGGAATCCCAATCCCTAATGATTCCCAGCCTGAATCCGATCGGGTTTACCTTTTGCCCCACTGCCTACCCCTCCTTTCCATCAGCTACTACCACGGTAATGTGACAAGTCCTGCGGCGTTTTACATCAGCCCGGCCCCGAGCCCTGGGCCGGACCCGCTTGAGCGTCGGCCCCTCGTCGATGCAGATCGTCTTGATGAAGAGTTCGTCTGCATTCAGCTTGTGGTTGTGTTCGGCGTTGGCCTGAGCCGAACGTACCACCTTGGAGACCGGCAGTGCCGCCCCCTGAGGGGTAAAGCGCAGAATAGCCAGCGCATCATTGACCCTCTTGCCACGCACCAGGGCAGCCACCAGGCGCACCTTGCGCGGCGCTATCCAGATGTAGCGCGCGACGGCCCTTGTTTCCACGGCTGTTCACCCCTTCTATTTCAGTGATGTTGAGCGTTCCGTATGCGCACCATGGCCGCGGAAGGTCCGGGTCGGCGCAAATTCGCCCAGCTTATGGCCTACCATGTCTTCGGTGATGTAGATGGGAATATGCCGCCGCCCATCGTGCACGGCTATGGTGTGTCCTACAAACTCCGGGAACACGGTCGAACGCCGGGACCAGGTCTTGAAAACCCTTTTGGCGCCCTTCTCATTCATGTCGTTGATCCGGTTCAACAGTCCCTGTTCGCAGTACGGTCCTTTTTTGAGAGAACGGCCCACTGCTAGTTTCCCTCCTTAAGCGCCGCTACTTGGTGCGCCGCTTGACGATCATTTTATCTGAAGCCTTCTTCTTGCGCCGTGTCTTGGCGCCCAATGCCGGCTTGCCCCAAGGTGTACACGGATTGCGCCCGATCGGTGAGCGGCCCTCGCCACCACCATGCGGGTGATCAACTGGATTCATCGCGGAGCCGCGCACTGTCGGCCTGATTCCCTTCCAGCGAGTACGGCCGGCCTTGCCGACACTGACGTTCTCGAAGTCCAGGTTGCCGACCTGGCCAATAGTCGCCCGGCATCGGATATGCACTAACCTCACCTCTCCGGAAGGCATCCGAATGTGGGCATAATCTCCCTCTTTGGCCATCAGCTGGGCAACTCCCCCCGCTGAGCGCACCATCTGGCCGCCCCGGCCGGGATTCAACTCGATGTTGTGCAACAGCGTACCGGTGGGAATATTTTTCAGTGGCAACGCGTTACCCGGCTTGATGTCCACGTCAACACCCGAAATTAAGGTATCTCCCACTTTCAGACCGAGGGGCGCCAGGATGTAGCGTTTCTCCCCATCGGCGTAATGCAGCAGGGCGATGTTCGCCGAGCGGTTGGGATCATATTCCAGAGTCGCTACCTTGGCCGGAATGCCGTCCTTGTCCCGCTTAAAATCGATCACCCGGTAAAAACGCTTCTGCCCGCCGCCACGGTGCCGCACCGAGATGCGGCCCATATTGTTGCGCCCGGCCTTCTTGCGGAGCGGCTCCAACAGCGAGCGTTCCGGCTTGTCGGTGGTCAGCTCTTCATAAGTCAGAACGGCCATCTGGCGCCGGCCAGGGGATGTTGGCTTGTATTTCTTGATGGGCATTGCCTTTCCCTCCTATAATGCAGGCTGTTTGGGAAGTCTGAGGAGTGAAGCATCCCGCTTCGCACTTCTCTTTAGAGCAGCCCTTCAAAGATCTCGATCTTATCGCCCGGGCGCAGGGAGACAACCGCCTTCTTGCGATCCGGCCGGAACCCCTCCGGAGAGCGCCCGACCTTCCTTCTCTTCCCCTTGAGGTTGGCGGTGTTGACTGCCAGCACCTGCACCTTGAATAAAGCCTGTACTGCCTGTTTGATCTCGATCTTGTTCGACTTCGGATTAACGTAAAAAGTATACTTGTTCTCGTTCTTGACCAGATCCATGGCCTTCTCTGTCACCACGGGTTTTAGCAGTGTGTCCTGCGGGCTACGCATCAGCCAACACCTCCCCCAACCGGTCCAGGGCGCCCCGGGTAAAGACGATCTTATCTGCGGCCAACAAGTTGTAGACATTGACCTGGTCAGCCGTTGTGCACCATACGCCCGGCAAGTTGTTGGTGACACGTTCCAGCAGCAACTGGCGCTCGCCGGTAACTAGCATGGCCCCGGCGCTGACCTCGATCGCTTTGAGCAGACCGGCCATGACCTTGGTCTTCAGCTCGGTGATCGCAAACCCCTCGATCACGATCACATCCCCTGCTCCAGCCCGGGCTGCCAGGGCGGACTTCAGGGCCAGCCGGCGCATCTTCTTGGGCAATGCCTGAGTATACTTGCGGGGGTGCGGCCCAAATACGATGCCGCCACCACGCCACAGCGGCGTCCGGATGCTTCCGACGCGTGCCCGGCCAGTCCCCTTCTGGCGCCAGGGTTTGCGAGTGGAACCCTGGACTTCGCCCCGGGTCTTGGTGTCCGCAGTGCCCAGGCGCTGGTTCGCCAGGTGGCGCACCACGGCCTGGTGCATCACAGCCTCGTGCACGGGTGTTCCGAATACCTGTTCACTCAGGTCAAGGTCGCCTACCCGGTCTCCATTGGCGTTGTATAAAACAGCTTTAGGCATGATCATTAGCTCCTTTCCGGCTAGCGCAGCGAATCCCTGATCAGAATCAGCCCGACCCTCGGGCCGGGGACCGCGCCCCTGAGCAGTAAAAGGTTGCGTGCCGAGTCCACCCGGACCACTCTTAGGTGCTGAACTGTAACCGCCTCGCCGCCCATTCGTCCGGGCAGCTTGCGCCCCTTAAAAACCCGGGCGGGGCCCTTTGCTCCCAAGGAGCCGGGCCGGCGGTGGTACTTGGAGCCGTGCTTCATGGGGCCACGGTGCATGTTGTGTCTCTTGATGCCGCCGGCAAAGCCCTTGCCCTTGGAAATACCGCGGACATCCACATAATCGCCGGGGCTGAAGACATCAACCTTAATCTCCTGGCCAACTGCGAATTCTTTGAGATCCTCGGCTGACACCCGGATCTCCCGCAAAAAGCGCTGCGGCTTAACTTTCACTTTAGTAAACTGGCCACGCAGGGGGCGGGTCAACTTCTCGGCTCGCACCTCTTCATGACCCAACTGCAGGGCAGCATAGCCATCCCGCTCCGGGGTCCTGATGTTGACAACAGTACACGGCCCGGCCTCGATCACCGTCACCGGGATGGCCTTGCCCTGTTCGTCGAAGACCTGCGTCATGCCAACTTTTCTTCCGAGCATTCCTTTGCGCAACTGTTTCACCTCCACGTTCTACCGCACCCGGCGGGTTCCCTACCCACCAAGGCGGGTACCGGGTGCCGTGCCGTGCCCGCTTGGGCGGGCATCCGGGCGGGTACCCGGCTGGCGACGGGTGTGGGCACTCAGCACACCTGATCTTCGCTTCGCTCACAAGCAAGGTAGCCGGCCTTGCGCCCCGTCAAAGCTTGATCTCGATATCAACTCCGGCCGGAAGGTCAAGACGCATGAGAGCGTCGATCGTCTTCGGAGTTGGTTCCAAGATGTCAATCAACCGCTTATGGGTGCGCATCTCGAACTGTTCCCGGGCGTCCTTGTTCACGTGCGGAGAACTCAGCACCGTGATGATGCTCTTCTCCGTCGGCAGGGGGACCGGGCCCGAGATTGTCGCCCCTGTTCGCTGGGCTGTCTCGACGATCTTCTGCGCCGACTGGTCGAGTATTTTATGGTCAAAAGCCTTTAATCTAATGCGGATCTTCTGACGCGCCATGTATATTCCTCCTCAAGATCACCACGATGGCCCATCGAACGTCTTAGCAGTTAATAGGCCATTCACACCATCAGCCTGTAATGATGCCCGTAACGACACCAGATCCCACGGTGCGGCCGCCCTCACGGATAGCAAACCGCAGCCCTTCCTCGATGGCGATCGGGGTGATCAGTTCCACATCCATGTTAATGTTGTCGCCGGGCATAACCATCTCCACTCCCTCAGGAAGCTTGACGACTCCGGTGACGTCGGTGGTCCGGAAATAGAACTGCGGGCGGTAACCCTGGAAGAATGGGGTGTGACGGCCTCCTTCTTCCTTGGTCAGGACGTAGACCTGGCCCTTGAACTTGGTATGCGGCTTGATAGAACCCGGTTTGGCGATCACCATGCCGCGCTCCACGTCTTTTCGGTCGACGCCTCTGAGCAGCACGCCGATGTTGTCGCCGGCGATGCCCTGATCCAGCATCTTCCGGAACATCTCCACGCCTGTGACTACGACCTTGCGTGATTCCTCGTGCAGGCCGATCAATTCGACCTCTTCCTGCACCTTGACAGTGCCGCGATCGATTCTGCCGGTGACCACAGTGCCGCGGCCGGTGATGGTGAAGACGTCCTCTATGGCCATCATAAACGGCTTGTCGGTAGCGCGCTCCGGAGTCGGAATATAGGAGTCTACTGCGTCCAACAGCTTCTGAATGGAACCGCAGGCCTCGCATTCCGGCTTGCCACAGCCGCATTCCATGGCCTTGAGGGCGCTGCCGACAATGATCGGGATCTCGTCGCCGGGGTATTCATATTCGCTGAGCAGTTCCCGAACTTCCAACTCGACCAGTTCCATCAGTTCAGGGTCATCGACCATGTCTGCCTTGTTCAGATAGACCACGATGTGCTTGACGCCGACCTGACGAGCCAGCAGGATGTGTTCCCGGGTCTGAGGCATGGGGCCGTCGGCGGCTGAGACTACCAGGATCGCTCCGTCCATCTGGGCGGCGCCGGTGATCATGTTCTTGATGTAGTCGGCGTGGCCGGGGCAGTCAACGTGAGCATAGTGCCGCTTCTCGGTTTCATATTCCACGTGGGCGATAGCGATGGTAATGCCGCGCTCCCGCTCTTCCGGGGCCTTGTCAATTTCACCATAAGCAGTCGCCGAAGCCAGGCCCTTCTTGCTCAGGCAGATAGTGATGGCTGCGGTGAGGGTGGTCTTGCCGTGGTCCACGTGACCGATCGTCCCGATGTTGACGTGCGGCTTGGTGCGCTCGTACTTCTTCTTAGCCATTCAGATCATTCCTTCCCTTCTTAATTGGTAAAGATTATTTGAGCTTGTTAGATGCTCATGCAATCCCCTCGCCGCGGAAAAAGGATCTCTGAAACGGCGGGGGGCACCTGCTCGTAATTAGAGTACTGCATCACGTAAGTGCCCCGTCCCTGGGTCAGGGACCGCAGGTCGGTGGAGTAGCCGAACATGGCAGCCAGGGGCACATAACCCCGAATTGCCTGGATCGGGCCCCTGATCTCGGTGGCCACGACCCGGCCGCGCCGGGCGTTGAGGTCGCCGATCACCTCGCCCAGGTAGTCCTGCGGGACGGTGATCTCAATGCTCATGACCGGCTCCAGTAACACCGGGGCACCTTTTTCAGCAGCTGAACGGAATCCTAGGGCGCCGGCGATTTTGAAGGCAATCTCCGAGGAGTCTACCTCGTGGTAGGAACCCCCGGTCAGCGTCGCCTTGATGTCCACCATCTGGTAGCCGGACAACACTCCATTTTCCAAGGCTTCCTTGACCCCGGCATTCACTGCCGGAATAAATTCCTGAGGAATGACGCCACTAGTAATGGCATCCACAAACTCGTAGCCAGTTCCAGAGGGTAGCGGTTCTAACTCCAACAGCACGTGGCCGTACTGGCCGCGGCCACCGGTCTGGCGGATAAAACGGCCCTCCCCTTTACACCTGCGGGTGATGGTTTCCTTGTATGCTACCTGGGGTTTGCCTACGTAAGCGTCCACATTGAACTCCCGGAACAGGCGGTCGACGATAATTTCCAAGTGTAATTCGCCCATCCCGGCGATCATAGCCTGGCCGGTTTCCTTATCAGTATAGGAACGGAAGGTGGGATCTTCTTCTGCAAGGCGGTATAAGGCGGCGCCCATCTTGTCCTGATCAGCCTTAGTCTTGGGCTCGATGGCAATAGAAATGACCGGCTCGGGAAAGCTCATCTGTTCCAATATCACCGGTTGGGCCTCGGCACACAGAGTATCCCCGGTGACCGTTTCCTTAAGGCCAACCGCAGCAGCGATCTCTCCAGAGAAGACCTCTTGCACGTCCTCCCGGTGGTTGGCGTGCATCTTTACCAACCGCCCCATCCGCTCCCGCTTGCCTTTGGTGGCATTGTAGACCGTCTTCCCGGACTGCAGCACCCCGGCATAGACCCGAATAAACACCAGCTTGCCCGAGTATGGATCTGTTTGTACTTTGAAAGCCAGGGCAGTCAAGGGCTGATCATCTCCCGGTTGCCGCTCTATTGTGGCACCCGTCTTGGGGTCGGTCCCCTTGATCGGTGGTATATCCAGCGGCGACGGAAGATAGTCCACTACTGCATCGAGTAGCGGCTGAACACCCTTGTTCCGCTTGGAGGCTCCGCAGAGCACCGGCACGAACCGGCAGACCAGGGTACCCTTGCGGATGACCGCCCGGATCTCCTGATTGTTGATCGGCTCGCCTTCCAGGTACTTGACCATCAGGTCCTCATCCAGCTCCGCCAGTGCTTCCAACAATTGGTCCCGGTAGCGCCGCGCTTTTTCTGCGTATTCCGGAGGAACGTCGACGGTGTTAGCCACTTCTCCGAGTTCATCCTGATAGATGATTGCCTTATTCGTCACCAGGTCGATCACACCCTGAAAAGAGTCCTCACTCCCGATGGGCAGCTGAACCGGCACCGCATTCGCCTGCAATCGCTCCTGGATACTGGCAGTAGAGCGGTAGAAGTCGGCGCCCACCCGGTCCATCTTGTTCAGGTAGGCAATTCGGGGAATGTGGTACTCATCAGCCTGTCGCCAGACCGTCTCAGACTGGGGCTCGACACCGGCGACGGCGTCAAACACCGCGATCGCTCCGTCAAGCACCCGTAAACAGCGCTCTACTTCCGCTGTAAAGTCCACGTGTCCGGGCGTGTCGATCAGGTGAATAATAAAATCACGCCATGAGCAGGTTGTTGCAGCCGAGGTAATGGTGATGCCCCGCTCCTGTTCCTGGATCATCCAGTCCATGGTGGCGGATCCCTCATCTACTTCTCCGATCCGGCTAACCCGACCGGTATAGAAAAGCATCCGTTCCGTGGTGGTCGTCTTGCCGGCGTCAATGTGCGCCATGATCCCGATATTGCGTATCCGTTCCAGCTCAACCTCACGCGCCATGCATTATCCCTCCTTTCCGTCCAGATTTCGGATCCTGATGCAAAGCAAGCCTGTTTCCGACCTGGTGTTTTACCAGCGGTAATGGGCGAAGGCTTTATTGGCCTCTGCCATCTTGTGAGTGTCTTCCCGCTTCTTTACGGTGCTGCCAATGCCATTGGCCGCGTCCATGATCTCCCCCGCCAGATTCTCTTCCATACTCTTTCCGGAGCGGGCGCGCGAATAGTTGACCAGCCACCTAATCGCCAGGGTCAACCGGCGGTCCGAGCGCACCTCGATCGGCACTTGATAGTTGGCGCCGCCGACGCGCCGGGCCTTTACTTCCAACACCGGCATGATATTCTTCATGGCCTGCTCGAAGACCTCCAGGGGTTCCCGCTTGGTCTTCTCCTTGACGATCTTCAGGGCGTCATAACAGATCCGCTCGGCGATGCTCTTCTTGCCATCCCACATCACCTTATTGACCAGCTTGCTAAAGACCTTGCTTCCGTACAGCGGATCAGCTAGTACCTCCCGCTTTTCTGTAATACCGCGGCGTGGCAAAAACATCCCTCCTTATCCCTTTGCTGCCTTCGGCCGTTTCGTCCCATATTTCGATCGGCCTCTGTTCCTGTTCTGCGTACCCCCGGTATCCAGGGTTCCCCTAATAATGTGATAGCGCACACCCGGCAGATCCTTCACCCTTCCGCCCCTGACCATCACCACCGAGTGTTCCTGGAGATTATGGCCAATGCCGGGGATGTAAGCTGTGACCTCAATACCATTGGTGAGCCGCACCCGGGCCACCTTGCGGAGGGCAGAATTCGGCTTCTTTGGCGTAGTCGTATAAACACGGGTACACACGCCCCGTTTCTGGGCACAGTTTTTCAAAGCCGGTGCAGTTGACTTCTTCTTGATCACCTTGCGGCCTTTACGCACTAACTGGTTTAATGTCGGCACCTGAACACCTCCTTATTTTGGGATGTGCGAGGTGTGAAGTTACTCACTTCGCACCTCCCGCTTCTCACTTCTTTTATCGCAGGGTCGCCGCAGCAGCCGCTCCTACCTTGATGCCGCAGGTCTTGCCCAACTCAGACATGGAATCGACCATCACCAACTCCAGGCTCTTCTCGCCGCATAACTTGATGATCGGGGAGATCACCCGCTCATCCGCGTCCTTGGCGACATAGACCACCTGGGTCTGGTCCTTCTCGATCGCCTTCTGGGTCTGTTTGGTCCCTACCACTTTGTTGCGGGTATTGATCAGTCTTTCCATCGTTCTTTCACATCCTGCCGACCCCGGCCTGCCGGTTTGTGACAGGCTGGTAGAAACTTAGAAATTCGCACAAAACTGATTTTAACATCTTTCCAATTAAGCTGTCAATCTAAAACACAGAATTGTGTTGATCTTACATCCCCAGGGATGAAATCTCCGGCGTTTGGCGTCCCACCCGCTCGGGTGCTGAGTCCGGTGAGTGCCCCGCCACTTCTCCGTTGGGCGCCCCGGACTCCTTGGCTGCGGCAGCCTCGCCCTGCCCCGCCGGCTGGGCGTTCGCCTCCGCCGCGGCGGCCTCCGGTTCGCCCTCCACGGTGATTTTCAGGTAGCGGTAACAGGGGGTGCCCGTACCCGCCGGGATCAGTTTGCCGATGATCACATTCTCTTTCAGTCCTAGTAACGGGTCGCTCTTGCCCTTGATCGCCGCCTCGGTTAGCACTCTGGTGGTCTCCTGGAAGGAGGCCGCGGACAGGAAGGAATCGGTAGCCAGAGAGGACTTGGTGATCCCCAGTACCACCGGTTTGGCCGTGGCTGGCTCAGTGCCGGCAGCAATCTGCCGCCTGTTCACATCCTCGAAATCAAAAATCTCGATCAGCCCACCGGGCAGCAGCTCGGTGTCCCCGGACTCTTCTATCTTGACCTTGCGCAGCATCTGGCGGATCATCACCTCGATGTGCTTGTCGTTGATATCCACCCCCTGCATCCGGTAGACTCGCTGCACCTCCCGGAGCAGGTATTGCTGCACAGCAGGGATCCCTTTGATATCCAGTAGTTCGTGGGGGTTGATCGACCCTTCGCTGAGTTCCTCGCCAGCCTCCACAAGCTGCTCATTGACCACCCTGATCCGTGAGCCGAAGGGGATGGTATAGACATGCTTTTCGCCGTCGCTGCCAGCCACCTCAATCTCTCGCTTGCCCTTGTTTTCCATCAGTGTGACCACGCCGTCATTCTCCGAGATGATCGCCTGGCCCTTCGGCCGACGGGCCTCGAACAGTTCTTCCACCCTGGGCAAGCCCTGAGTGATGTCCTCACCGGCCACACCGCCAGTATGGAAGGTGCGCATGGTGAGCTGTGTGCCCGGTTCACCGATGGACTGGGCGGCCATGATCCCCACCGCCTCCCCGATCTCCACCGGGAAGCCGGTGGCCAGGTTGCGGCCGTAGCACTTGTGACACACGCCGTAGCGGGTCTTGCAGGTCAGGACCGAACGGATCAGGACTTTCTTGATCCCGGCCTCCTTGATCAGCTCCGCCTGCTCCTCGGTGATCTCCTGGTCTCCGGGGACGATCACCTTGCCGGTCTTTGGATGAAGCACCGGCTTGATGGTGTAGCGCCCGACAATACGCTCCTCCAGGGGCTCGATCACGTCCTCGCCATCGGCGATCTCGTTGACGTAGACCCCTTCCCCGGTGCCGCAATCCTCCTCCCGGACAATCACATCCTGGGCGACATCGACCAGGCGCCGGGTCAGGTATCCGGAGTCCGCCGTCCTGAGGGCAGTATCGGCCAGGCCCTTGCGGGCGCCATGAGTGGAGGTGAAGTACTCCAGCACCGTCAGGCCCTCCCGGAAGTTGGCCTTGATGGGAACATCGATGATCCGTCCGGAGGGGTCTGCCATCAGGCCGCGCATGCCGGCCAACTGGCGGATCTGCTGAATGTTGCCCCGGGCGCCGGACTGGGCCATCATATAGATCGGGTTCAGGGGGTCGAGGCTATGCATCAGGGAGTCGGTCACCTTGTCGGTGGCATCCTGCCAGAACCCGATCACCCGCTCGTAGCGCTCTTCCTCGGTGATCAGGCCGCGTCGGTACTGTGTTTCTACCTTTTCCACGTCCAGGTCTGCCTGGGCCAGGATCTGGGGCTTGTCTTCCGGGATCTTCACGTCGGTGATCCCGGCGGTGATCCCCGCCCTGGTAGCGTATTTGAAGCCCACGTTCTTGACTCCGTCCAGCATGGCGTCGGTGCGCTCGTAGCCCAACTGGCGGTAGCACTTGCCGACAATCTGCGCTAGCTTCTTCTTGCCGACAATTTCATTGACATAGCCGAGTTCCGGCGGGATCACCTGGTTGAAGATCAGGCGCCCGACCGTGGTTTCGAGCAGCTTGCCATCGATACGCACCTTGATCCAGGCGTGCAGGTCAACTGCCTTGCTCTCATAGGCAAAGAAGGCCTCATCGAAGTCTTTGAAAATCTTATTCTCGCCCAGGACGCCTTTCTGCTCGATCGTCAGGTAGTAGACGCCCAGCACCATGTCCTGGGTGGGGGCCACCACCGGGCGTCCGTCCTTGGGGTTGAGAATATTGTGGGCGGACAGCATCAATATCCGGGCCTCCGCCTGGGCCTCGGTGGACAGGGGCACATGCACCGCCATCTGGTCGCCGTCGAAGTCGGCGTTATATCCGGTGCAGACCAACGGGTGAATCTGGATCGCCCGACCTTCCACCAGGATCGGCTCAAAGGCCTGGATGCCCAGCCGGTGCAGGGTAGGAGCACGGTTGAGCATTACCGGGTGCTCGCTGATCACGTCCTCCAGCACGTCCCAGACCTCCGACCGTACCCGTTCCACCATGCGCTTGGCGCTCTTGATGTTATGGGCAAAGCCTCCGTTTACCAAGCGCTTCATCACGAATGGCTTGAACAGTTCGAGGGCCATCTCCTTGGGAAGACCGCACTGGTGCAGTTTCAGTTCCGGGCCTACCACGATAACCGAACGCCCGGAGTAGTCGACCCGCTTGCCCAACAGGTTCTGGCGGAAACGACCCTGTTTGCCCTTGAGCATGTCGCTCAGGGACTTCAGTGGCCGGTTACCGGGGCCTGTCACCGGGCGGCCGCGCCGCCCGTTGTCGATCAGGGCGTCCACCGCTTCCTGGAGCATCCGTTTCTCGTTCCGGACAATGATGTCCGGAGCGCCTAAATCGAGCAGTCGCTTGAGCCGGTTGTTGCGGTTGATCACCCGGCGATAGAGATCGTTAAGATCTGATGTAGCAAACCGACCACCGTCAAGCTGCACCATGGGGCGCAGTTCCGGCGGGATCACCGGCACGACGTCCAGGATCATCCAGGACGGGTCATTGCCGGACGTCCTAAAGGCCTCTACCACTTCCAGGCGTCTGATCGCCCGGATCTTGCGCTGCCCGGTGGCGTCCTTGAGCTCCACCCGGAGCTGTACGCTGAGTTCTTCCAGATCGATCTCGTCCAGCAGCACCTTGACCGCCTCGGCGCCCATGGCCGCCTTGAACCGTCCGCCATACTTCTCCCGGTTCTCCCGGTATTCCGCCTCGGTCAGAAGCTGTTTCTTGGCCAGGCTCTGGATGTTCCCCGGTTCTGTAACCACGTAGGACACGAAATAGAGGATCTTCTCCAGAGACCGGGGCGACATATCGAGCAGCAGCCCCATCCGGCTGGGAATCCCTTTGAAATACCAGATATGCGATACCGCTGCCGCCAACTCGATATGGCCGAGCCGTTCCCGGCGTACCTTGGACCGGGTCACCTCTACGCCGCAACGGTCGCAGATGATACCCTTATAACGGACCCGCTTGTATTTGCCGCAGTGGCACTCCCAGTCCTTGGTGGGCCCAAAGATCCGCTCGCAGAACAGGCCGTCGCGCTCCGGCTTGAGGGTACGGTAGTTGATCGTCTCCGGCTTCTTCACCTCACCACTTGACCAGGCCCGGATCTGCTCTGGGGAGGCCAATCCGATGCGCATACGTTCAAAATTACTAACATCCAGCAACAATACCGACTCCTTCCTCTGGCATAAACATCATACAGTTACCGATTGTCACAAGAAAGGACTGTTATTGTCTACTCATCTGACTTCTCCTCATCTTCATTCTTGGCATTGATCAGCGGGAGTAGATCCTTCAAGCTGTTCAGGCCCCGCTGGGGGCGTCCGGCCGGCACCGACTTCGGTTCCTCCAGAACTTCCTCTTCTTCCAGTGGCAGCACCAGCGGGAGCAGATCGGCCACAACTTCAGCCTCATCCTCGATCTCCTCCGCCTCCTCGGTCTCCACCTCGCTATCTGGAGAGATAAACTTCAGCTTTGGCGGTTTGGCAACCGGAAGCCGGGCCTCGCCGATATCCAGTTCCAGCTCTTTGGCAGTCTCGCTGATATCCTCGTCGCTCTCCCGGATCTCGATCTCCTCGTTGCTCTCCGAGAGCACCCGCACGTCCAGGCAGAGGCTCTGAAGCTCCTTGATCAATACCTTGAAGGATTCCGGCACTCCGGGTTCGGGAACATTCTCGCCCTTGACAATCGCCTCGTAAGTCTTCACCCGCCCGACCACATCATCAGACTTGACCGTGAGGATCTCCTGCAAGGTATAGGCTGCGCCATAGGCCTCCAGAGCCCAGACTTCCATCTCCCCGAAGCGCTGCCCGCCGAACTGGGCTTTGCCGCCCAAGGGCTGTTGAGTTACCAGGGAGTATGGCCCGGTCGACCGGGCATGGATCTTGTCATCCACCAGGTGGGCCAGCTTGAGCATGTACAGATAGCCGACCGTGACCTCCCGGTCATAGGCATCACCGGTGCGCCCGTCGTAGAGCACTGTCTTGCCTTCTCTGGACATGCCCAACTGCCCCAGAGTGTCCATGATATCCTGCTCCCGGGCCCCGTCATAGACCGGGGTGGCCGTATACCGCTTCTGCTTCTGGGCTACCATGCCCAGGTGGCACTCCAGAACCTGTCCAATGTTCATTCGTGACGGGACGCCCAGAGGGTTCAAAACGATCTCCACCGGGGTCCCATCCGGCAGGAAGGGCATATCCTCTTGCGGCAGGATCCGGGAGATGACCCCCTTGTTTCCGTGCCGGCCAGCCATCTTGTCCCCCACGGAGATCTTCCGCTTCTGGGCGACATAGACCCGCACCAGCCGGTTGACTCCCGGCGGTAGTTCGTCGCCGTTCTCCCGGGAGAAGACCTTGACATTGACCACCCGACCGGATTCACCGTGCGGCACCCGGAGGGAAGTATCCCGGACCTCCCGGGCTTTCTCTCCGAAAATGGCCCTGAGCAGGCGCTCCTCAGCGGTCAGCTCGGTCTCCCCCTTGGGAGTAACCTTGCCGACCAGGATGTCGCCAGGCCGGACCTCGGCCCCCACGCTGATCACCCCGCGATCGTCCAGGTCCTTGAGCACATCCTCGCCCACGTTGGGAATGTCCCGGGTAATCTCCTCGGGCCCCAGCTTGGTGTCCCGGGCATCGCACTCGTATTCCTCAATATGAATGGAAGTGAAATAATCCTCCTTGACCAGCTTCTCGCTGATCAGGATGGCATCCTCGTAGTTGTAGCCCTCCCAGGGCATGAAGGCAATCAGTACGTTCCGCCCCAGGGCCAACTCACCGCCCTGGGTGCAGGGCCCGTCCGCGATCATCTCGCCAGCCTTGACCTTATGGCCCCGGGAGATGATCGGCTTCTGGTTGAGGCAGGTGCCCTGGTTGGAACGGGAAAACTTGATCAGTTTGTACTTGTCCACATCATGCTTGCCAGTGCTGCGCCTGATGTGGATCTCGTCCGCCGTCACCCGCACCACAGTACCATCGTGCCGCGCCCTGATCACCACACCGGAGTCTTGAGCAACCCGGTGCTCGATCCCGGTCCCCACCAGGGGAGCCTCGGTGCGCAGCAGGGGTACCGCCTGGCGCTGCATGTTCGCCCCCATCAAGGCACGGTTGGCGTCATCGTGCTCCAGGAAAGGAATCAGGGCAGCAGCGATGCTGACCACCTGCTTCGGGGAGACGTCCATGAAGTCCACTTCCGAGGAGGGGACGATCAACACTTCGGAACCGTGCCGGGAATTGATACGCGGGCTTAGGAAACGTCCCTCTGCATCGATCGGAGCGTTCGCCTGGGCGATGATGTAATCCTCCTCTTCGTCAGCTGTCAGGTAAGCAATCTCCTCGGTAACATATCCTGACTCCTTGTCTACCTTCCGGTACGGAGTCTCGATGAAACCGTACTGGTTGATCCGGGCAAAGGTGCTCAGGGATCCGATCAGGCCGATGTTCGGCCCTTCAGGGGTCTCGATCGGGCACATGCGACCGTAGTGAGAGTGGTGCACGTCCCGCACCTCGAACCCGGCCCGTTCACGGCTCAATCCACCCGGGCCAAGGGCGCTCAGGCGCCGCTTATGAGTCAGTTCCGCCAGTGGATTGGTCTGGTCCATGAACTGCGACAACTGGCTACTGCCGAAGAATTCTTTGATCGCCGCCACCACCGGGCGAATGTTGATCAATGCCTGGGGGGTGATGGCCTCCACGTCCTGAATAGTCATGCGCTCCCGGACGACCCGCTCCATCCGGGCGAGCCCGATCCGGAACTGGTTCTGCAACAACTCGCCTACCGAGCGCACCCGCCGGTTGCCCAGGTGGTCAATATCGTCCACGTTCCCCTCCCCGTGCATCAGCTTCAGGAAGTAGCGCACTGCATTAAGGATGTCATCCTTACGAAGGCACCGGCCAGTATAGGTAGGGTCGAGTTTCAGCTTTTTATTCAGCTTGTAGCGGCCGACATGGCCTAAATCATAGCGGCGTGGGTCCAGAAACAGGCCATCCAGCAAGGCGCGGGCGCTGTCGATGGTCGGCGGCTCGCCGGGGCGTAGTCGCTTGTAGATCTCCACCAGAGCCTCCTCCTGGTTCTGGCTGCTGTCCCGTTCCAGCGTGATCTTCATGAAATCATCCTGGTCGTAGAGTTCCAGGATCTGTTCGTTGGTGGGGTAGCCCAGCGCCCGGATCAGCACGCTGGCGGGCAACTTGCGGGTGCGGTCGATCCGCACATAGGCTACATCGTGGGCGTCGGTCTCAAGTTCCAGCCAGGCTCCCCGGTTAGGGATGACCGTGGCGCTATAAGTTTTTTTGCCTGTGGCATCGCTGCCGGAATGGTAATAAACTCCGGGAGAGCGTACAAGCTGGCTGACAATCACCCGCTCCGCCCCATTAATAATGAAAGTTCCCTTATCGGTCATCAGGGGAAAATCGCCCATGAACACGTCCTGTTCTTTGATCTCCCCGGTTTCCTTGTTGGTCAGACGCACTTTCACCCGCAGGGGGGCGGCAAAGGTCACGTCCCGCTCCTTGCACTCCTCCACAGAGTACTTGGGATCCCCCAGGGTGTAGTCGATAAACTCCAGCATCAGATTGCCTGTGAAGTCCTGGATTGGAGAAACATCCTGAAACAGGTCGCGCAGGCCGGAACTGAGGAACCACTCGTAGGATTGCTGCTGGATTTCGATCAGGTTGGGTATCTCCAAAACCTCATGGATCCGCCCATAACTGTAACGCTGGTGTTGCCCTGCCTGAACCGGATATGGATATGCCATGATGCCATCCCTCACCTCTGTCTTAAAAAGGTTTCGCATCCACCCGACAACTGCTCCGAAAAACAGATTTACCGGGATACATGCATTATGCCCCCGGGTTTACCATTAGTATCCGTTTCCCTCCATTATTAACATATTTCAGCAATAATTATAGGGCTTGGTACAATAGACAATTTAAAATTTTAGCATATCGATTAATCATTGTCAAGCAAAAAAACACGAAAAAGGCAAAGAAACCACCTGCTACGTCTATCGCAAATGGTCTCCGCAGCTCAAATGTTTCTTTTCCCTGTAAACCAGTTATTTCCAGGCTATTTTATCTCTACCTCGGCGCCATTTTCTACCAGCTTCGCTTTGATCGCTTCGGCCTCTTCCTTATTCACCTTTTCTTTAACCGGCTTCGGGAAACTGTCAACCAGGTCCTTGGCCTCTTTGAGGCCCAGCCCGGTAATTTCCCGGACCACCTTGATGACGTTGATCTTCTTGTCGCCAATAGCCTTGAGGATGACGTCAAATTCAGTCTGCTCCTCTTCGACCGGGGTTTCTGCCGCTAGCGCTGCACCTGCGGCCACAGCCACCGGAGCCGCAGCACTGACACCGAATTCCTCTTCAAGGGCCTTGATCAGCTCTGACAACTCTAGCACTGTCATACCTTTGACGCTTTCAATAATTTCCGCTACCTTACTCATAATCTACCTCCTGATTATTCTTATGGTTATTGTGTTCTGCAATATTCTGAAACTCTGGTTAACTGGCAGCCTTCTGTTCCTCGATCGCCTTCAGGGCATAGGCCAGTTTGCGGATTGGCCCCGCCAGCACGGTTTGCAACCCGACGATGGGTCCCTGCAGTCCACGCATCACCTGGGATACCAGCACCTCGCGGCTCGGCAGATCAGCCAGCAGCTTGACATCCCTGGCGCTGATCACCCGGCCTTCCAATAGACCACCCTTGATCTCCAGACTGCGTTTGGTCTTGAGAAAATTGTTCAACAGCTTCGGCGGAGTTGCCAGGTCGGTGTAGCCGAAGGCAATGATGGTGGGCCCCGTCAGCAGTAGTTCCAGCCCCTGGATGCCTCCCCGTTCAGCCGCAATCCTGGTCAGGGTATTCTTGGCCACCAGGAGTTCCGCCCCCGCCTCCCGGAAAGCCACCCGGAGCGCAGTGGCGTCGGCCACGTTCAGACCCCGGTAATCCGCGAACACCGCCACCTTGGAGGAGGTCAGCTTGGACGCCAGGTCGGCCACCAACTGCTTCTTTTTCTCGATTGTTGCCATTTTGCACCTCCTTACATATGCCATATAAACAACATTCTTGATTCAGATGGGGTAAAACCCCATCTGAATCTTAGAAGATGTTATCCCACCCAAAGGGTGCCCGGCTTAGCGCCGCTTATCTCCCGCTTTAAGAAGCGGGAGTCATAGCGGCGGTTAGCTATCGGATAAACAAAAATGCTCTCCCGGAAGACAGGAGGGCAAATTATCAATCTCTACCCTGAACCTCGGCAGGTGTTCGCACATTAAGCCCTTGGCGCCTGCTGTCTCCGGTTACTGGCCGATCATAGCAGATATTCGATTGGAAGTAAATATTATTTAACGGCCACGCGCTGGTTGCTGACCCTGATCCCCGGTCCCATGGTCGAGGAGACGGTCACGCTCTTGATGTATTGGCCCTTGGTCGCGGCTGGCTTCGCCCTGACTATTACGTCCATCAAGGTGGTGAAGTTCTCCAGCAAGCCTTCCTCGGGAAAGGATGCCTTTCCGATGGGAGAGTGGATGATCCCGGTTTTATCGGCGCGGTACTCGATCTTGCCAGCCTTAATCTCCTTGACCGCCCGGCCGATGTCCATGGTCACCGTGCCAGTCTTGGGGTTCGGCATCAGTCCCCGGGGGCCTAGCAGTTTACCCAATCTACCCACCAGGCTCATCATATCGGGGGTGGCCACGGTTACTTCAAAATCGATCCAGCCACCCTGGATCTTCTCCACCATGTCTTCGGCTCCAACATAGTCAGCACCGGCATCCTGGGCTTCCTGAGCCTTGTCGCCCTTGGCGAACACCAGCACCTTCCGGGACTTGCCGGTCCCGTTGGGGAGCACTACCGCTCCGCGCACCTGCTGGTCAGCGTGACGAACATCAATGCCCAGTCTGACGGAGACCTCCACGGTCTCGTCAAACTTGGCCGCTGCCGTCTCCTTCACCAGTCGCAGAGCCTCTGCCGGATCGTACAGAGTAGACCGTTCGAACTTCTCCAGAGCTGCCTGGTACTTCTTGCCTCTCTTTGGCATGTTGCATAGCCTCCTTGTGGTGTTAGCGGATTGCTCCTCCCACGTAATATTGGTTAGTCGACGACTTCGATGCCCATGCTGCGGGCAGTTCCCTCCACCATGCTCATGGCCGCTTCCACCGAGGCGGCATTCAGGTCCCGCATCTTGAACTCGGCGATCTCCCTCACCTTGGCCCGGTTGACCTTGCCGACTTTCTTACGGTTGGGCTCGCCGGAGGCGGACTCGATTCCCAGGGCCTTCTTTAACAGGATCGAGGCCGGAGGGGTCTTACAGATGAAGCTGAAGGTCCGGTCCGCATAGACGGTCACCTCTACGGGGATTACCAGTCCCGCGTCGCCGGCGGTGCGCTCGTTGAATTCCTTGCAGAACGCCATGATGTTCAGGCCGTGGGGGCCAAGGGCGGAGCCAACTGGCGGCGCCGGAGTGGCCTTACCTGCGTTTACATGAAGCTTGACAAGGGCTGCAACCTTTTTGGCCATATTATTTCACTCTTCCCTTCAATTATTGTCAGACCTGCATAAACAGACCGGATGCATATTGTCATCTGCCAGATATTATATTTATTGTACTTTTAGATCTGGCTTCCGACCTCTTGCCTCTTGCTTCTGTATATACTAGGCCAGTTTTTCGATCTGGGTAAACTCCAGTTCGACCGGCGTCTCCCGCCCAAACATGGAGACCAACACTCTAAGCTTGCTCTTTTCCGGG